>SFMI01000155.1 GCA_004554425.1 Candidatus Saccharimonadota bacterium
AACAAAACCGCCGCAGATCGTAGCCAAGATCACTAAAACAAGAAGCGCGGAAACAAGGGCAATTCCCCTCTTTTTTTTGCGTATAGTCGGAGCTAATAAAATCATATTATCCTACCACCACACTGCCAATTTTAGTTACTTTTACAGGAATGCGATAAGAACCGCGACCAACGTAAATTACATAGTTGTTGCCTACTTGGGTAAAGCCGCTATCGCCTCCAAAAGGATTAACACGACCATCGGTATCGAAGCAAAGTTTGGCACTTGTCAGAGCTGAAGCGGATGTCGCGTCCGCATATAAATCTACTCTTGCATCTAAGGTACGTTTTTTATCAAATATGGCATCGACTTCAGTATAACTCCAAGAGGCGCCCCCACCAACGGGTACGCCTCGGGTGATGCTTATACTGGCCGCTTTACCTATATTGCGCTTTGAATAGTAAATTTTTCCGTTTTTGGAAGAGCTATATCTGAAATACATATCGTATCCAGAACGCAAAGCGTTATTACGAGCTTCGCGCAACTCAGCAGCAAATTCATTGGCATTAGTCAGCACAACCATGCGAGTGTTGTAACTGTTCCAAGAAGGAACCGCAATAGCCATGATAATGGCGCCTATAGATAAAGTAATTAACAATTCTATGAGTGAAAAAGCATAAGACCGCGAAGGCCTTCTCACTATAAGCATATCACGGAAGCTCCTTCTATTATTTTTAGGCCAAGCCACAGAACGTCAAAATGCGATAAACACGCACTCCGCGCCTCTTAGACAAATAATAGCAGGCTTTTTTTAGCAAAAAAAGATTTTCCTTCTCAAAAATAGCTAATTTCCCCTAAAAATCGCTATTTTCGGCAAATTTACTCCTCTATTACAATATTTCTAAATCGTCATCAAACCAGTTATTTAAATTATCATTAAGATCTTGTACAAATTGTTTCAAAAAGCGGCGCTGTTCTGGAGTATAGCGGCGCAATAAATTACTAAAGCGACGCTCAAAGTCGTTGTGAATTTTTTCATGGAAATGAAAAACTTTCCATCCTTCTTCAGTAAATGACTGCAAATCATACCGCGTTTTTCCAATTTCGAAAGCAACTGAGAAGCGGCACTTTTAGTCACGCCAATTTTTTGAGCCAATTTTAGGCCGTAAAGATCGGGTTCTGTACCTAAAAGCCAAATAACGTGAATTTCCGATCGATACAATGGCTCTTGCAAGCCATAAACGTGAACTTGCCTTTCGTGGTAGGCCCAATGACGTATTAAATCCATGAGATCGCGGCTTAAAGATTGCCTCATTTTTAGCTCCGTTAGGCTTAAAATCCATCTTGTTGGCTTCAAGGCCCAGTTATATAAAAAAAATTAAATAGTTTCTTTTAACTCAATAAAACCGCGCACATATAGCGAATATATAAAAGACAAGGCTCCTGCACCGAACTCTTGTTCTATTTCTCCCAGAGTAACTTTGCCTGTAAAACGAGCTAAAACCGGACCGGCCTTTGAGCTTACCGGTATAACTCTAGATCCACGCATCAAAAGCCAACCGAAGTCTTCCTCTCTTACGTTGTAGCAAGGCACTGGACAAAGTTCATCTTCCAAAGTAACTTCTTGCAATACGGTCTCTTCATCAATTTGACCAGTAATAAAAGGATCACTCTGGGCCGAATCGCTTTCGTAGGTATATAGCAAACATCCACCAGGGCACAAATTACATTTAGCACACCCTTGGCAAGTTTCGGAAGTAAGCAGCCTCCATTTTTCCAAAGCTGGACTTTGCCAAGCTTCAGATAAGGAGCAAGAAATTAAATCTAGGCAACCAGATGCAGAGGCATAACGACAAGGACGAAGCGTCCCTTCTGGAGTAATGGCGCAACTGACTGTTCCAGCTAAACAAGAGGGAATATCTCCTTGGCTAAAACAATTGGGAAAACACCCACTTAAGGAAACTTCTGTTCCCAGCTGACGCAATTCGTAAATTTTAGCAGCCCCACGCTTAAAGGCTTCTAAGTCTATTTTTTCTTGCTCGGAGGGGCGAACACGCTCGAAAATAACTAAAGAAGCTCCTCCATCCAAGGCTTCATCAGTTAAGTCGCCTACTTCTTCTAGACTGTGCATAGTAAGCAAAATAGAAGCTCCAGTATCAAAACCGGCTGCGGAAGCTTCTTCTAAAGCACTCCAACCAGGCTCAGCAGCCAGGCTTCCTTTCCCGGAGAAAGTAAAAATAGTACTGCCTAAATAAGAACAATTGAGTAAAGCGGTAAAAAAACGATCGTAACGGAAAGAACTATAGCTGGAAGCACTATCAAGATAAATATGGAAGCATTTTCCCATTTCATCCAATTCGCTAAAAAAGGAAAAAAGTTCGTCTTCGGTAACAGACAGACTTTTCTGCGCTTGGAACCACGCTTCAAAGCCATAAATGCGAAACTCATTGGCTTGATTTAACTTAGCTAATATTTCTTTCCATTGCCCTAAAGACATAATATGCTTTGCGGACTTATCAGCTAAAACAATATTGCAACTAACCGGGGCAGTCAGGTGTAGCATAAAACGGAAAAACCTCCACTGCGTTGTTTGCCCTCAAAAGATACTACTCAAGCTGCCAATTGGGGAAAAACGAACTAAAACCAAAGCTTCGAAAATAAATCGTAGATTTAATTTATATTAGAATAAGAAATCGCCATGCACTAAATTAACATGGCCGGTACCGGAAGCTGCATTGCTGTGGTTGGCCCAATCACCATTAGAGTGGCCACCTGTATTGCTATGATTGTTCCAAGCGGTATTTTTGTGAGGCACAGGCGTTTTATTCAAGTGAGCAGAATTGTTGGTATGGTAGCTGGCTTGAGCTATCTGAATAGCAGCAGATTCTGTTAAGTTAATAGCACTATTTAAAACAATTTCAGAACTATCGGCCCGTAACGCCGATTGAGCAAAACTTTCTTGCAAAGAAACGACTTGAGCAGAAGCACAAGGCAAAGGAGCTAAAGAGGATGCTTGGACTGAAGAAGGTTGACCAACCACAGCTGCTCCCAAAGCTAAAGCACAGACAGCCAATTTGGAATGATGGGCCGAAATAAGAGGCAACTCAAAAACAGAGCTTAATGATTTTGATCCGGGGAACAAATTGACTTTAACTTGCTTAGCCTTCTCTTCCAAAAGATATTCCGAGTTTGGTTTAGCCTCAGTTTCTCTTTCCAAAGCGACTTTGTATCGTCTCATTAAAACTAGCCTCTCTTGCTTGGATCGTTTACCGACAATTTTGCGTAAAT
The DNA here is from genome assembly GCA_004554425.1 of Candidatus Saccharimonadota bacterium. Classification (GTDB taxonomy): domain Bacteria; phylum Vulcanimicrobiota; class Xenobia; order Xenobiales; family Xenobiaceae; genus Bruticola. The sequence goes on from SFMI01000155.1 coordinate 3,268, forward strand.
TTGCCGAAAAGTATTACTACTGCCCTACTACCATAATGTTACACACCAGCTCCAGGAACAGGAGGCACTTGTGGAGTATGTCCCTGATTTCCCTTTGGAAGGTGCGAAGAATTACTATGTTGGCCATTAGGTAAATTGATATGCTGAGCAGGAATATTAGTATGGCCGCTATCAGATTCGGCGTAGGCTCCCCAAGCGCTGCCTAAACGCAAAGCATGATTGACTGGATCGACTTCTGTCTTGGCCAATAAGTTTTGCACCGGACTGACCGATTGAACAGAAACTTTGGAGCACGCGGGAATGGTCTCAGCTTTAACGGGTTGGCTGCCACTAAAAATTAAACTGGCTATAAAAGCAAAGCAACCAAAAGAAATAGCACTGCGACGTACCAGCGGCAGTTCAAAATTGGCTACTAAATTGCGTAAAGCCTTGCTCAGACGAGAGCGCATAGAAGGCACCAAACAGACTGGCTGAACATGGAAGCCGACTTCAGGAAGAGCAAAATCGGAATATTGACTAGAGTTTTCTTTACTACCGGCAAAGGTAATGGTAGACACAGACGCAGATGATTTAGAAGCATCTACGCTTAAAAGCCGACCTCCATCTAACTGATAAGAGCAGCAATTGTGCTTACGCTCAAGTTGTCCTTGGAGCGAGGGATAAGCAGCAGAAAGCACAGCAGAATTTAATATAAAAGCTATGTTCATAGCTCTTTCCTCCCGAAGCAAAAAAAGGTATACCCACCGGAATTTTAACAAAACAGACAACAAATTTCAATATTTTTAATTGGAATTAAGTTGCCAATCTCCATAGAATAGAGAATCAATTGTACCGCCAAGCGGATCTTCACGATAATGAACGCCTAGACGCATCTTATATAGTTTATACATGTACGGAAAAAAGTACCTGTTGGAAACGTATTTCGCCACACCTGCCCCTTTTGGTACCGGTACCACTGCACAATACCAAGGGCTGGTAGAATAATCATCTAGAGCATTTTTCAGTTCAAAATTGACAAAGGCGTAATCACGTTCTTTAAGGCTATATTGGAACTTATAAGTAAATTCTTGAGCTTTACCAACGGTCAAAAGGCCTACTTTGGGAGTGAAATCCAAAACAGTGATGGCCGTCTTAGGACTTTTATCAGCTGTTTTCGCTAAGGTAAGTGTGCCGCGTACAAAATTATAACTGCTGCCCCAAGCCAATTCTTTCTGCTGACCGTTTTGCAAACTAGCCACAATAACCAGCTGAGTTTGAGAATCGGCTTGAACGGGCATAGCTAAAGGGGGAAAGGATACTTTTATGCTGCCACTGCCTTTTTTTACAGCTGCTTGCATAATTGACGAAATGGGCTTTAATCCGCTCTTGTAGCCGGTATTTTTGCTTTTATTATTTCTTGACCATATAAAAGCTCTGGCTTTAATAAAACCTTGAGCTGAAGAACTCAATTTATAATCGGCCAAAAGCACCACAGGCAACTGACAATTTTGAGGCACATCAGCCGAAGTACGCGGAGTAATTTTGGAGATGCTAACTTCATCAACTCCGGTATGGCTCTTGCCTGTGGCGTTAAAAGCTTTTTCTACAGAATTATTTTGAGCCCAGGAAGGCAAAACGACAGTCAGAACCGCCAAGAATACAATCATAGCGATTAAACGGTAGCAATCTTTCACAATATTCCTCCTCTGACTGAAAAAGGCCGTAACTTTCAGCTTTTTATGCTTTGCTTCCTCTAAATTCTGCAGGATTTTTCAAGGCAGAATCA
>SFMI01000025.1 GCA_004554425.1 Candidatus Saccharimonadota bacterium
GAGTTTGTGTTTGAGCTCCTAAAGTAGGCGCAGTTGTGCGTTGCGCTTGTGCTGGTGCGCCCAAAGTGGCAGCGGTGCGTGGCTGATAAGGCTGTGCGCTCAATGCTGGCGCTGCGGCTCGCTGAGTTTGTGTTTGAGCTCCTAAAGTAGGCGCAGTTGTACGTTGTGCCTGTGCTGGTGCGCCCAAAGTAGCAGCGGTGCGTGGCTGATAAGGCTGTGCGCCCAATGCTGGCGCTGCGGCTCGCTGAGTTTGTGTTTGAGCTCCTAAAGTAGGCGCAGTTGTACGTTGCGCTTGTGCTGGTGCGCCCAAAGTAGCAGCGGTGCGCGGCTGAGGTTGCGCATTTAGAGACTGTGTTGCTGGACGCAGCTGTGTGTTGGCTGTCGGCTCTGCAGCATGGTGAGAGGGGCTTTCCAAACGATTTAAGTGTTGGGAAGCTTGTGATTGGTAGGGAAGAGTTGTGGCTTCTGCTTGAAGCTGAGTGGACGAAAGCAAACTCGGTTTTTCTAAAGCCAGCGCTGCTTTAGCTTCGGGTGAAGTCTCTTGAATGGGCGCTGCTGTGCGTCTGGATTGGCTGGTATAACGCAATCTAGGACTTATAGAAGAGGATGTGCGGCGCGTTTCAAGATTGGACGATAAAGTTGTGGCGGCCGAGGAGGGAACTGCTCCTCTCACTTGGAGTCGAGGACTAAGAATTGGAGTAGATGTCGCTTCAGAAGCGGAAGCAGAAGAACTTGTGTTGGGATTTTTTTGCCAAGAAAAGGAAGGCGCCGACGGGCCTGACGCTGTCGAAGCATGTACGGACGCATTTATAGGAGTTGCGCTAGATTGTGGCGTATTCTCCTTAGCGGCAGCGTTGAATGACGAATCAGCTGAGAGGGCTGATCCGTTTCCATACATGTTGCCATTTTGAGCTGATTCGTCGTACATAAACCCTTGCGGCGCTCCTTTTAGTTACAAAAAAAACGAATTGTATTTGCGCTTACACTTTTTAAAGCTTGGGCGCGTGAAAAAGCATATTAGTGGCAGCCGCCGCAAGAATGGCAGTCGCCTCCGCAGCTAGAATGAAGGCTGCCCTGAGCAATTTCTTCTTTGGTGCCGGGACGCAAACTGACTACTTCTACTTCAAAAGTAAGATCTACACCGGCCATAGGATGGTTAGCGTCGAAGACGACTTTTTCGGAAGAAACTTCAATAATGCGGGCTACGATCATACCTTGATTGGTGCTCAAACGAGCCATCATACCTACTTTAGGCTCGCCGGCGCTGCCCAAATCGGCTCTGGCTACATCAAAGATACGCTCTGGATCACGTTCGCCGTAAGCTTCTTTGGCAGGGATAGTGACTTTAAATTTGTCACCTACTTTGTGTCCTTCGAGAGCTTTCTCCAAGCCGACAATGATATTGTGATGGCCGTGCAAGTACTCTAAAGGCTCGCCATCAGACTGATCGAGGAGCTTGCCGTCTTTGTCGGTAAGAATGTAGTTGATCCCTACAACGTGATCATTGGCGATAGCCTGGGTGTTAGTATCGTTACTCATGGTAATTTCGTGAAGAACTCCTCATTAAAAAATAGGTACAAAAGCTCCGGGCTTTTTCTCTTTACATTCACTAATTCCCCCTGCGTGTAGAGGGCGCAACTAGCTGGTCGCTCTTACATGAAGTAAATTTAGCCTATTGAAAGCTTAGACTTTTTTATTTTTTCGGAAGCCAAAAAAATAAAGGGAAGAACTAAACTTGGCTTAATATTATTAGGTTTTATGTTTTGGTTTTTATAGGCCAATAGGAGGAATTGAGTCGGAACCTGTTTCCGCCCATGTATACGCTTTTTTTTGCCGTAACTTGTATAGTTGTTTTGCTTTTAGCTACTGCTATTGCAGTAGCTGCCGAATTTGCCATTGTGGCAGTTGACAAAGAACGCATTAAATTCGCTGCCAACAATAAAAAAGACCCTAACCATAAGAGGGCTATGCGCCTTTTACAGCATATCCAAGACAACTACTCTTTAGACCACTGTGTGGCCGCTTGTCAAATTATTATTACTGTTGCCAGTTTGCTTATCGGTGCTATAGGCGAGAAATACTTGGCAGAGTATTGTATTATCCCCTTTACATACTTCTTCGGTATGGATGAAGCTAGTGCCGCCCAGGTGACCAGAATTGCCTTAGTGGTCTTTTTCACTTGCTTACAAGTAGTCGTTGGTGAACTTATTCCTAAGTCTGTAGCTACTCGCAACACCGAAGGTATCGCTTTGGGTTGCATTGGCACTGTAGACTGGTTCTTGCGCCATTTCGGTTGGGCAGTCAACTTCTTAAATGTTTCCGGTTTGTTCGTGGTTAAACACTTTGTCGATTTGGACAGCCAACATAGCCACTCGGCCAGCTTAAAAGATCTCATAACCATGACCGATATTAGTGCCGAAACTGGCTTTATCGGAGCTACCGAGCGCCAGCGTGTTACTTCTTCTTTGAAGTTTCCCAATAAACACGTCTCTGATGTTTTTATTCCTTATCCTTTAACTGAAGTTAGCCAAGATGGAACCAAGAAAAACGATTCTGAAAATGCAGAGGCTGGCTCTCCGGAGTATAAAGCGACGCCGATTCGCTTTGCTGTAAGAGTTAAAATAAAAGACGATGGCGAGGCAACCAAAAATGCCGCCAGTTCTGAAGAATTAAAGCCGCATGAATTAATTTATTTGCGCGAATCAAATAGTATTGCTGAAGTGGAAAGTATCTTTGATAAGAGTCCCTATAGTCGTTTGCCAGTATACGGAAGCGGTGAAAATAGCTCTCTTATTATCGGTTTAGTTCACATTAAAGATGTCGGTTTAGCTTTAGCTGATGGCCTTTTTGAACAAGCTTTGCGTGAGAGTGGTCATAAGCATATGCATGAACTCACTTTGAAAGAATGCGATGCTATTTTTGCAGCTCGTGATCAGAAAACTCAACAAAATATCGATAACGAGCGCGAAGAAGCTATAAAGAAGATCGATTCGGAAACTCAGCTCGAATTGAAGCTGCGTCCCGAGCATAGAAAAGCTATCGAGCGTAAAAATAAACGTGCTGCCAAGATGGCCGAAAATTATGCCAACGATCGAGCTCAAAGTGAAATTCTTTTCCCTCACGGCTTTGTCAAACGTGACTCTTTATTGCATTGTCGCTTAAGTGACGAGCTTGATGACGTCAGAGAAGAAATGAAAGAAAAATATGCTTCTATGGCTATCGTAGAGGATGAAAAGAGACAAGTTTTAGGTGTTCTTACTTTGGAAGATTTACTGGAAATTTTGTCTGGTAACAATATTATCGATGAAGCCGACGTTAAATATGCAGCTGCTTCCGGCAATAAAAAAGAAGGCAAGAAACGCTCCAAAAACACTACTCATTCAGGCGCTTCCAGCAGCCTTGGTGCCAAAGAAGGGCCTTTGAGCAAACAAAAGGAGGTGTGTTAAGCAATGGCTGAGATTTACGATATTCTAATCCAGCTGGGCGTTATTGTCGTTTTAATTATCATTAACGCTGCTTACGTAGCTGCCGAGTTTGCTTTATTAAACATTAAGCCACTCGAATTGCGCAATATTATCGATGAAGCTAAAGCCAAGGGCAAAAAAGCCAACTGGGCTAGCCATATTTTGGAAGTAAAAAACGACTCGGTAAAATTCGACAATTATGTGACCGTGATCCAAGTGGGCGTCACTTGCTCCAGCTTAGGCTTAGGTGTTTATAGCGAACATGCTCTGGCCGGCCTTTTTATTAAGTTAGCTGAGCATTTTAATATTGGCTTAGCAGGAACCCCCATGCACGCCACTGTCCATGGAGCTGCTTCTATTTTGTCTTTGCTGCTCTTAACTTACATACATGTAGTCGCCGGTGAGATGATTCCTAAGACGGCCGCTTTGCATAAGCCTGTGCAAGCTGCCCAACTGACTTATAGTTTTATGTGTGTAAGTAATAAATTGCTCCATTGGTTAGCTTTAATGCTTACCCACATTACCAACTGGGCGCTCCATTGTATGGATATTCCTGTACAAAAAGACTTAAGTCAGCATGTCTCTAAAGAAACATTAGATCGCGCTTTGGAAACTTTCCAAAATGAGCGTTTGATCGATGATGAAGCTGGTGACTGGGCTAGAGAGTGGCTCCACTTTGGCGATGAAATTGTGCGCAGCGTTATGGTGCCTCGCACTCAAGTTTTGGCTTTTGAGGGTAGTACCACCGTTCAAGAAGCGTTGCGTCAGGTGCGCAAATATCGTTGCAGTCGCTATCCAGTATATGAAGAAGATTTAGACGATACCAACGGTATGGTTTTGGTGCGCGATCTTTATCGAGCCATGCGCGATGGCAAAGGCCAAGAGCCGGTGCGTTTGCACAGTCAGCCTTATCCTATTATTCACGAATTGGTCACTTTGGATGTAGCCTTCAAAGAAATGTGCGCTCAGTCTGTACACATGGCAGCTGTAGTTGATGAAAAAGGCGGTATTGCTGGTATTGTCACTATGGAAGACCTTTTTGAAGAGGTTGTGGGCTATGTTTACGACGAGTTTGAAGGTGAAGAGCGCCAAGCTGTTAGTTTCGACTTAGGTTGCAAGAGCTGGGAAGTAGAAGGAGTTGTGTCCTTAGAAGATCTGATTGAGGATATGACTGAAGCTTTAGAAGAAGAACTTAGCTTTAATATTAATGAAGTTCTGAGTCAAAAACTTCGTCCTCAGAGAGAAAAAGTTTTACGCCATGAATTGGGGCGTACTTTGCTCTTACAAGTAGGGGAACATCGTCTTAATCAGCGTTTAGATGAACTGGTTCAAGATGAAATAGAAGAACTGGAATTTGACGACTTTATAGACGAAGCTGTCAAACAAGCTGCTAAAGAGCATATGAAGTTGGTTATAGATAAGCTTGAGGACAACTTTAAAAACGAAAAGGCTGAAACTGTTGGTGGTTTGGTGATGTCTATGTTAGGTAAGTTGCCTACTGAAAATGATAGAGCTATCTATAAAGGTGTTTTGGAATTTCGAGTTTTGGAAGTTAAGGAACACGCACCCTCTTGGTTGGAAATCCCTGCCCTCAATCCCGATTCTATTGACGATATTTACGAAAAATTGCGCAAGTTGGTTTTGGATAGGGCACAAGAAAAGGGAGCTGTGTTAAATTAGCTCGGAAAAAAGACTGTATATTTCGCTTTTTTCCAAGTGCTGCCGAAACACTTGGCCGGTTTGTTACTTTCAATTGATAATTCTCATGTCTCTACTGATTTGAGCTAAGGCCAAATAATAAGCACTATTGGAGGTACATCACTATGGTGTTAAGGAAAGTAGTCCTCTTTATAGCGCTGATCCTTCCTCTGGCACTCTGGGCCTGTCTGAATTTTCAGCAGGCCGTTTCCAGAGAAAACCCTGATAGCGGAGGTCAGCATAACGTGAACAATTTTGATTTCACTCTTATTCCCGGAGAGGGAGGTACTCAGTCTGTTTCTGCAGATCAAACTGTTGTCAGTTGTACTCCTTTGGAAACAGACAGCAAAGACAAGCTGTTGCAACGTTTACCTGCTCTGCCTCGAAGTGATACTTTACAGCAAGAATTTAAACGCCGGGTTGATTCTATCCCGGCTCCTCGCAGCGGTAAGACTGTGCAAGTGACTTTCCCTCCGCTCGAGGAGAAACAATTTTCTTATGAACAAACTATTGAACCTAAGGCTCCATCGACAGTTTTAGAGCGCTTTTCTCCTGAAGGCGCTGTCAAAGCCGTGCCTGGTGTGGCTTTAACTTTCAGTCAACCTATAGTTGAACTCAGCGGCGTAGATGTTGCTGACGCCCTTATTCCTGCTCAGATTAAGCCGGAAGTAAAAGGTCATTGGCGCTGGTTAGGCACAAAGACAGCCGTTTTTGAACCTTCCGAACGTCATATGCCTATGTCTTCCAATTTTGAGGTGATAGTTCCGGCCAGCTTAAAAGATGTGGCTGGTTCCAGACCGAAAGGCTAAAATTCGCTGAAGTTTATCCCAGCAGCCGTGGTATAGGCCCTAATCCGGTCGGATATATTGTTTTTAATCAAAAAATAGATGTTGCCAAGACACAAAAACAGATAGAATTAACTCAAAATGGACTCTTTTCGACGCGAGTTGGCTTAGAGTTCTTATCTTTAAGTCAGTTGCCCAAGGATTCGCGGGCTGCCAAAGTATTAAAAGAGGTTCCGGAAGGTCGCTGGTTAGCTTTTCGTCCCGAAAAACCTTTAAAAGCTGATACTGAATATTCTGTCACTTTGCGTAAGGGCAGTTCTGCTTGGGAAGGGCCCCTTACTACTGAAGCCGATCAGAGTTTTTGTTTCGAAACTTTTGAGCCTTTGGAAATTTTATACACCAATGCTGATCACAGTTGGCGCGACGGTAAGTTATCGGTATATGATGAATGGAATATCCAGTTTAACAATGATCTCAAAGTAAAACATTCGGAGACTGCCAGTTTAGTAAAAAATGTAAGTCCTAAACTTGAAGGTATGCATGTCTCCGTAGTTGGTAATTCTATTATTATTACCGGTGAAGTTAAGGCTGATACCACTTATACCGTTAAACTCAACCCGGAAATTTGCGATATCTACTCTCAGAGACTGGGTAGCAAAGCTAAAACGCTTACTTTTAAAATTGATCAGTTAGATGCTTTTATCAATGCGCCAGGCGAAAGATTCAATATTCTAGATCCGGCCAGTCCTAAATTCTATTCAGTTTATACTGGAGCTTTGAAAGAATTTAAAGCTAAACTCTTTCGAGTAGATTTTGCTGCTTTTTCGGAGAAAACGCCCCTTTATTTCAATGATTTAGGTAAATATCAAGGCGCTGGTAAGTTAGTTTGGGAGAAAACTTTTAAGGTAAAAGCTTCGGCTAACGAATATGTACAAACTCCTATTGATGTTTCCCAAGCTTTTGCCGACGGCCCTTGTCTGGCTTTGTTGGCTATTGAAGCCGGGAATCGTAAGGAATATACCCATTTTTCTAAAGCTATTTGGTTACAGGCTTCTTCGTTGGCTGTGGATAGTGTCAACGATAATAAAAACACTTATGTTTATGTTACCAATCTCAAGACCGGTCAGGCCGTTTCGGGTGCCGCTGTAGAAGCTCAAGGCCATAAGGCTCAAACTGATTCTACGGGCAGAGCTGTATTGCCGACACTTACTGCCGAACAGCGTAACAAGGTGTACGTTTCAGTCAGTTGCGGTCAAGATAAAATTTTAGCTCCGGTGGCTTCGGGTATCTATCCACTGTCCAAATACGATACTGTGATTTGCAGTATTTTTGATGATCGCGGTCTTTACCGTCCCGGAGAGACGGTTAGTGTTAAGGGATGGTTACGCTTTCTTGATTATTCTCCGGAAGGCAATGTACGTTTAGCACCTGAACTTAAGCAGATAAACTGGAAATTGTCAGATCCGCGCGGTACTCAGTTGTCCAGCGGCTCTACGACAGTTTCCGATTGTGGCGGTTTTGATTTCCAAATTGAGCTGCCTGAAAATATCAATTTGGGCAAAGCCGAGATCTCTTTATCTCTTCCCAAGGATGAAAAGCTGATTTTATATGGCAGTGCGCATAGGATTTCTGTTCAGGAGTTTCGTCGTCCAGAATTTGAAGTGAGTGTCAAAGCTGATACCGCTGATCATTTTATGGATGGTCGCGCTTCGGTAGAAGCCAAAGCTAGTTATTTTGTTGGAGGAGTTTTGTCTTCCGCTCCGGTTACTTGGCGAGCCTCCTCCAGAGAATCCTCTTATAATCCCCCGGGATGGGATGGCTTTGTTTTTGGACAGTGGCGTCCTTGGTGGGGGTGTTTCTGGGAGCAAGTTAAGGACAAAACAGCCGAGCATTCTTTGACGGTAAATACTGATAGTTTGGGACAAAGTGCCGTAGATATTGATTTAGGGCGCAACTTGCCTCCTACGCCGGTAACTTTGAGCGTTTCTGCTGCTATTAGTGATGTTAATCGTCAGACTTGGTCGGACAGTACTTCCTTCTTAGTTCATCCTGCCAATCTTTATGTCGGTATTAAAGTCGATAAATTCAGCTATCAGCAGTTAGTTAAGCCTAACTTAGATTTTATCGTCACTTCTTTGGATGGTAAAGCTGTAGCTAAGCAAAAGATCAGCTTGCAAGTAGCTCGTATGGAATCTACTTATGATGCAGAAGGCAAATTGCAGGAAAGAGAGCTTGATGTTGTCACCGAGGGGTTTGTTTCGTCTAACCAAGCGGTGCGTAAAGCGATGTCTTTTAGCAAGCCTGGCTTATGGCGTGTACGTGCTCAAGTGCGTGACGAACAGGGACGCTTAAATGAAACTAGTGTGCGTATTTGGGTCGGTTCTTTCCAAGCTGCTGATGCGGTTAAAGATAAGGTCGAAGAGCAAAAATTAACGCTTATTCCTGATCGCAAAGAATATTTGCCCGGTCAGACGGCGGAAATAACCGTACAGTCTCCTTTTGTGGCTAAACATGGTGTTTATACCATTTGCCGTAACGGTGTCGCTAAGAGTGAAACTTTTGAAATCGATGGAACCAATGCTGTTTTGTCAATTCCGATCAATAAAAACTGGTTGCCAGGTTTTGAACTGAAAGTTTTCGTTAGTGGCGCCGACATTAAGTCGGATTTAGCTGGTAATAAACTGAAAGACAGTTCTCGTCCGGCTTATGCTGTTAATTCTTTGAATTTGTCAGTGAGCACCAAAGAGAAAAAACTGCACGTTAAAGCTATACCTAAAGAGCTCGGTTTAGAGCCCGGCGGGAAAACAGATATTAATATCAGTGTGACCGATTGTGATAATAAGCCTGTTGCCAATGCGGAAGTTGCTTTAGTTGTAGTGGACGATTCCATCTGGGCTTTAAGCGGATACTCAATTAAAGATCCTATTAAAGATTTTTACGCTCGGCGTGGATCTTACACTGTATCTAAATATCTTCGCTCTTTGGTTTTACTCAATAGTCAAAATATTGATAAAGCTCAGAGTAGTGCTTTGGGCGGAGCTAAATACCAGAATGCTCGAGTTGACGGTATTTTCATGATGAATTCCGCTGTTCAAGCTTCTAGAGCTTCTAAAGCTTACAGCAGCGATAAAATGGAAATGGTCATGGAAGATGGTACCGCTGGAGCTGCTCCGGCCGAGAGCGATTCTGGTGTAGATAATTCTGCTATTGCCTTGCGCTCTAATTTCAATCCGCTGGCCATTTTTGCGGCGGCTTTGAAAACTGACGCTAACGGTAAAATTACTCAAAAGGTAACTTTGCCTGACAACTTAACTCGCTACCGCGTAGTAGCTGTAGCAGCTGATAAAGATTCGCGCTTCGGCTTAGGTGAAAGCAGCTTAACGGCTCGCTTGCCTTTAATGGTACGTCCCAGCGCTCCGCGTTTCTTAAACTTTGGTGACAAATTCAGTTTGCCGATAGTTTTGCATAACCAAACCGCTCAGGATATGCGCGTGCAAGTGGCTGTCCGAGCTGCCAATGTAAAAGTGCTTGAGCCTGGCGCTTATATTTGCCAAGTGCCGGCCCAAAGCCGCCGCGAAGTGCTTATTCCTATGGAAACTGAGTCGGCAGGCGAGGCTGTTATTCAAGTAGCGGCTGCTGCTGGGCGTTATGCCGATAGTGCCCAATGCAAATTGCCCGTTTATACCCCTTGCACTACCGAAGGCTTTGCTACTTACGGTACTGTAGATGGCGAGCAAACTTTAGTGCAACCTATGCAACGTCCCCAAGATTCTTTCCAGCAATTTGGTGGCTTAGAAATTTCTACTTCCTCCACCGCTTTGCAAGAATTGACCGATGCAGTTATCTATCTTTACGAATATCCTTTCAATTGTTCCGAGCAATTAGCTTCGCGCATTATTGTTTTGGCCAATTTGAATGACGTCTTGCGCAGCTTTAAAGCTGAAGGTTTGCCTAGTCAAGAAAAAATCAACGACTATATGGCTTCTTCACTTAAAGAATTGCAAAAGCGTCAGGGCGCAGATGGCGGTTTCGGCTTATGGACAATTGATAAGCAGATCTTGCCTTTTGTTTCTGTGCATTGTGCTCAAGCTTTAGTTAGTGCCAAAGCTCACGGTTTCAAAGTCGACGAAAAAATGTATGATCGCGCTTTGAAGTATGTTGCTAAGGCTTACGATAAGACTAATAGTCGCGGATATTCGCGCCAAGCTCGCTTAAATGTGGCTGCTTATGCCGACAATGTTTTGTGGCAAGCTGGACGTGAAGTTACCAAACACTACACAGAACTTAAAAAAGAAGATCTGTCTAAAGTTTATCTTGATACTTTAGGTTGGTATCTGCCCGTTATCAAAGATAAGTTTAACGATCAAGCTTTAGTTGCTGAAATCAAACGTCAAATCAACAATAAAGTAGTGGAAACTGCCGGTAAAGCTAATATTGGCACTTTTGAAGAAACTAACGATGGTTATTTAATCTTAAGTTCCAACTTTAGAACTGAGGCTGTATTGCTTTCCGCTCTGATGTACGATGAGCCTAAGAGCAGCGTTATTCCTAAGTTGGTGCGCTCTTTGCTCGACGGTCGTCGGCGCGGCCATTGGGGTACTACTCAAGGCAACGCTATGGCGGTTATGGCTTTAGATAAGTATTTCCGCACTTATGAAGCGGTAACTCCTGATTTTGCCGTCAATATGTGGTTGGGGCCCGATTATGTAGGTCAACATAAATACCAAGGTCGCAGCAATAAATATCAGGTAAGTAGCGTACCTATGAATGTTGTTCCCGAAAAAGGCAACATCACTTTAGATAAAAAAGGTCAAGGCCGCCTCTACTATCGCTTAGGTTTGAAGTATGCTCTTAAGGATCTTACTCCCGAACCTTTAGAAGCTGGCTTTGCTGTAGTGCGCACTTATGAAGGCGCCGACGATCCTGGCGATGTGCAGCGCATAGATGCCAACACCTGGCAATTTAAGCTGGGCAGCCGCATTCGCTGTACCACTAAGTTGGTAGCTCCAGCTCGCCGAGCTCATGTAGCTTTAAGCGTGCCATTACCTGCTGGTTGCGAAATCTTAAATAGCGCTCTCAAGATGACTGAAGATATGCCTAAAGATCCCGACCAAGTAAAGCCTAAATATTACTGGTCTTACTTCTGGCGCTCTCCCTTCGATCATCAGAACTTGCGCGACGACAAAGCTGAAGCTTTCAGTCTCATTCTTCCCGGTGGCGAATATGAATATTCCTTCGTTTGCCGCGCTACGGCCCCAGGCACTTTCGTAGTGCCGCCAGCCAAAGCTGAAGAAATGTACGCTCCCGAAGTCTTCGGCCGCAGCGGAGGAGTTAAAGTTATCATTAAATAGCTTGTAACTCTACGCTAACTAAAACCCAAAACGCCAAGCCGTGCTGCCCATTCCCGCGCGAGCTTGGCGTTATTTTTTAAAGTACAAAAATTGTACTGTATTAAAAATGTTAGGTATGTTAATGGTATATATGTATATTTTATTGTAAAAATAATATTTATTTATTATTATAATTGCTATTTTTTATACGTATTAAAACATTTACTTGTATAAAACATTGATTTATAAAATATATAATGCTATATTTCGTACATAAATGTTTGTGCAAAAAATGACTATTTTTTTCTTGAGTAAAAGGAGTTATAGCCAACTTATGACTTACGAAATTGCTTACTCTCGCAGATATGAGCGGCATTTAGACTACATTCAATTGAGTCCCAAGCTGCAGCTTGAATTTGACAAAATAATGCAAGCATTTCGACAAAGAGGATGCTTAGTCGGTAGCGAGTTTGAATCCCACGAACTTGTTCTCGATAAATATGCGCAACTTGAATACAACGCAAACAAGCTTTACGATTGCCATATAGGCGATTGTAGCATTGGCGTCATTATTTACGATGTTGATGTCGCCAACAAAAAGGTCTATCTCTTTGATATTGGAACTATCTCCTCTTTATCGTCGTTCTTTGGTACAAGAGAAGAGCTTCCTAAAGCTTGTCAAAATTACATAAATCGCTTTATCAATAAAGCCCCTGTGCCAACTTTCGCCGAAATTTTCGGATATTGCTCTGACAGTGTTGTTGTTGACATGAGGTTTACTGATAAGACATTTCGATACTTAGATTTAAAGCCTTTTATGAAAAAAGATGGGAAGTTGAAAATTCTTAGCAACTCTGAATTTTTTGAATCTGCTAGGGTATATGTCGACGAAGGTTCGACAGCTTTGTGCTTGGGGGATGATTGCCAGATAAAAATTGATTCCTCAACTCTCTATAAATTAAGTAGTACTCATTACCCGTATTCTTCACAAGATAGTGAAGAGGACACGGTTGAACCAGAAGAAATTGAATCGGGTTGTGACGTCGAAGAGGATGCTGACGACGTAAGTTACAATGCTGAAGAAGATGTCGATGACATGGAAACTGTAGAATTTGAAGGCTTTACTAATCCTCTCGACCCCTTCTCCGATTACACTATGCTAATTCTTTTTCAGGGCAATGAAGTTCGGCGTATCGATTTTAAGCCTCTTATAGAAAAAGACGAAGCTTTTAAACCTCTAAAGGATCTTGATCTTTTCATGAATGTTAGACAATGGTATGTGAGTGAGGAAAGCGAGCATATCGACGGAGCCTATTGGGGAGACGATGATGAACATCATCTGGTTGAAATAAGGTGCAAACAACTATACGAAAATAGTGTCCATTGCACATACCTAAACGGTTCGAAAAAATAAGCTTTTTACCGTAAACCCAAACACCAAGCCTTGCTGCCCATTCCCGCGCACGAGCTTGGCGTTATTCTATAATTTTATGCTCAATAGCAAAGTCAGTTTAGGCAGGAATTGCCATCCTTTCTGGGAATTTTTTCGCCATCATGATCGAAAGAGCTATTCTTATAGTTATGGATGGCTGCGGCGCTGGTACTGCCCCCGACGCCGAGCTTTTTGGTGATAAGGGCGAGCTGTGCGGCAATACGTTAGTAAACGTGGCTAAAGCTGTCGGCGGCATTTCTATTCCCACTTTGCGTTCCTTAGGTTTAGGTAACGCTCTTACTTTGGTAGGCGGAGCTCCTTTGGCTCATCCTATCGGTTGCTATGGCAAACAGCGCGAGCGTTCTTTAGGTGGTAAAGACACCGTTACCGGACATTGGGAAATGATGGGAGTTACTGTAGAAAAAGCGTTCCCTACCTATCCTCACGGCTTCCCCAAAGAGATTATCGACGAATTTGAAAAACGTATCGGTACTCAAGTATTGGGCAACTATCCGGCTTCAGGCACTAAAATTATCGACGATTTAGGCCCCGAACATATGGCTACTGGCAAACCTATTCTGTATACCAGTGCCGATAGTGTATTCCAGATCGCTTGCCATGAAGACATTATTCCTGTAGAGCGTCTTTACGAAATGTGTCGTATCGCTCGTGAAATTTTGGTTGGCGACCATGGTGTGCAGCGCGTTATCGCTCGTCCTTTCGAAGGCAAACCGGGCGCTTTCCATCGTACCGAGCGCCGCAAAGATTTCCCCATTAAGCCTCCGGAAAATGTTATTGACCATTTAGCCGCTGCTGGCATTAAAGTTGCCGGCGTAGGTGTTGTGCCGGAAGTATTTGATGGACGCGGTTTCGCTTGGAAAAAGCGCACTCAGAGCAACGAAGAGCACTTTAAAGCTACTTTGGAAGCTATGGATACCGATTGCCGCTTTATCTTCACCAATTTTGAAGATTTTGATATGCTTTATGGCCATAGACAGGATGCTCCCGGTTTTGCCAGAGCTTTGGAAACCTTCGACGGCTACTTAAAAACTATCATGGACAAAATGGGCGACAACGATTTGATCATGCTTACTGCTGATCATGGCAACGATCCCACCAGTCCCAGCACCGATCATTCTCGCGAATATGCTCCCATTTTAGTCTTCTCCAAGCAAATCCCCGGAGGAGTAGATCTGGGCACTCGCGATACTTTCGCCGATATTTCTGCTACTTTAGCTAAAGTATTTGGCGTAGAACCTATGAAGTTGGGTACTCCTTTCTTCTAAGTTTTAGCTTTTATAGCGCCATAAAAAATCAGCCGCTCCCATTTTCTTTTTTATAGGGGCGGCTGGTTTATTTTTATTTTAAGTTGAGGCCAAGTTGCAAATTAGCAGAGCTTGGCGACTTTAAGGATTCTGTTGGGGAAGAGGGGGAGCTTTGGGGGCGGCAGGCAAGACAGAAGGAGTTTCCGGAAGTAAGCCTTGTTCGATTTCTTCTTTGAAAATTTCTTTGTCTGAGACTGGCCCACTAGTATCGGCTTTTGTGGCTGGAGAATTTTCCGAAGAAGGCGAAGGAGAAGGAAGTTCTTCCTGAGGTGCTGTTTTGTCTAGGGAAGACGGCTCTTCTTTCTCTGTGCTTGGTTGAGAAGTAGAGTTGGATGGCTTTTGCTCTACCTTGGAGGAATTGTCATTGGAAGTAGGCTCCGAAAGTCCAGGGACGGTGTTGACACCAACACTAGGCAAGGCGTTACGGCAAGATAAAGCAAAATCCACATTATAGGCCCGGCTCTTAATAGTTTCGTCTGATAATTGCTTAATAGGAAAGCTATACTCGGGGCTTTGCTTCCAATCCATTAAAATTTCAGAAATAAACTCTTGATATTGGGTAATATCAGAATCGGCACCGATATATTTCAGGGTACCGCTATTTAGTTTGCAATTAAGTGAGGCCAAAGCGTTAGGATCCGAACGGCGTAAATTGCTAGTAAGTAATCCGTATTTGCCTTGATCTTGAATTCTAGTTTTTAAACTGAAGAGAAGTTTAACAAGCTCAATAGAAGCTTTATCCAAGCGGGCTTGAGCCGAATCGAGAGGAACTGAAGTTGTGTTATCTATGAAATGTTGACGACGAACCAACATATAATGGAAAACTTGTGGCTTAAACTTATAGATAAACTTTAAGCCAGAAGGCAACTTGTCTTCCGAATTAAGTAACACTCCGTCGATTTGGCCACTTTGAACTAACTTGATAGCTTTTTCTGGCGAATCTACAGGTATATGCTTAAAGTCAGAACTTAGTACTGAAGCTGGCGAATTATACAAAAATAGCGAATAGTATTCGCTGGGAGTACCGACAATATAAGCTAATGAGCGGCAAGGACCATTGGCTCCGGCCTTGCTTACCAAACCATAACTTTTTCTCTCCGAATAGCAAGGAAAGAAAGCCTGAATATCAGCGCCTAAAGCTGCCATTTTTACAATTTGACTAAGCTCTAAAACGGCAAAATCATAGTCGCCTATTTGCAAGCTGTTGATAATATTAGCTTCATTAGTTAAGGTACTGACAGTAAATTCGCTATTATTTAGTAGTGCTGTTAGAAGCGTGCCACCTAAATTGCCTGTGAGCGCCAAGCGGGTGCCGCTCTTAGTAGAGGAAGCTACCTGAGTTGCAGTAAACGCCGTATTCTTCCCTAAGTTGGCCAACTGGGCTATTTGCTCTTGGCGTCGGTCGGCACGCCTTATAACCGTAAAAATTAAGCCAGCAGCTACACAAATTATTACTAAGGTATGGAAGCAACTGCTCTTCAGAAGTTTTTTAAACACGGTCTATCGGGTGGCCAAAAGACGGCGAATAAGTTTTTCTACCGATTCGCTCCAAGCGTTGACTACAGAAGGTGACTCTTCTTCAAACTCCTTAAGTTGATCGGCACTTTGGGCTTCGGTAATTTTTTTGACTAAAGCCTCTAAATTAGCAGTCGTTTTTTTATACTCTTGAAGTAATGTTTCGTTAGCAGCAATAGAAGCCAGCTCTTCCACTAAGCCCACCGATAAAGCCGCTTTACGTGATATTTCTGCTCTATTGGCTTGGGCTTCTAATGGATTGGCAGCAGCCTGACGACAAATAGTTAATAGAGTTTCGGTGCTATTTTTTAACTCGGTAAGGCTGGTGAGCACTTTTTGGTGCTGAGATGCAGTATTATTTGCTTCCATGGCGACGGTTTTAACCTCTACAAAAAAATCTTTATAGTTTAAATCGGCAAAAAGCGGAGTGCGCTTTCGCAAATTTCGCAAGGACTCCAAATCTACCCTGCCTTGACAACAGTCTTCGTATAGCTTGTTGAAGGCCACCAGATTGTTGCGCAATTTCTTTCTAGCAGTTTGTACATTTTGACCAGAAGAAAGTAACAATGGCCAATCGGCTGATTGGGCCAACATAAGTTCGCGCAAGGCCTGGTTGACGGCCGGCTCCAAGTCAGCGTTATTTTTAGCCATATCGACCATGGCATAGATATGGCGCGAAGCTAAGCTTAAAGCAATAATTAGCCAATCATTGCCACTATTGAGCCATCTGGCTCCAAAGCCGCCGTCCATCCAAGAGCCAATATTAGGTATAGCAAAATCAAAGTTTTCGCTATATTGTAATAACTGGCCGCTAGAAGCCAAACTTATTTTCTCTGATTGTGCGGCAGCTAAACGTATTACGTGTTCTAGCCATACGTAGCCTTCGTACCAAAGACAACCTAAAAATTCGGTATTTAAAGTTAAAGTGAGCAAGGGTGGGTGAGCTAGCTTGCTTTTCAAACGTTCTATTGTGCGCAAGCGACCGCTGACAAAAGCCTTGGCATGTATTTTAGCCATCGACCAGCCTTGCTCTAAATTGTAGTATTTGGAAGAAGCAGCCGGGCCGTTGCTGAAATAGCGAAAGCCTGTTTGGGGCTTTTCCTGACTGGAAGGCATAAAATCTCTCAAGTCTAAATCAGGCACTTCGTCGCACAAATCGCGGAAGCCGTTGCGGTAGCTAAAGTCTGTATAATAGCCGCTTTTGGCGCTCCAGACTTCTAGTTCTGATTCAGTGTCGCCGGGGAAAAAGACAAAATTTGTCAGGTTGCGCAAAGGGGAGACGGAAGCCAAGCTGGGATGGGGAATGGCGCCCACATTTTCACAGACAGTCGTGTAGGTATACTTTAAGCCGTTTTCTTCCAGCAACTTGTCTAACCCGGGATTAAAAGCACACTCAGGCAACCAAAAGCCCTGGGGCTTGAAGCCGAAGTGGCGGTAAAAAGTATCTATGCCTACTTTTATTTGGGCCCGCCCTAAAGCTCCGTAAGGGTAAAGAATAGGAAAAATTGAGCTCGTAGCTCCTGTGGTAATGAGCTCTAAACATCCGTCTTTGGCTAATTTGGCAAAGGCATCGATAATCTGTCTATTATAAACAAAATTAAATTTGTCTCGATAATAGCGCAACCTAGTTAGATAATGATCGACAAGTTCGCTTAACTCCAGCTCAAAAAGACAACGATCGGCTTCACGTACAGCTAGGCTAATTTTTTTCTCCAAATATCGATCGAAGCGCTCTTGAATTTGAGGATCGGCCAACATCTCCAATAATGTTGGCGATAAAGATAAAGTTAAGCGATAGGGGACGCCTTCTGTATAAAGGCGCTCCATCATGTCCAATAGTGGAAAATAACTATCTAAAATATGATCGAAAAGCCAGTAATCATCATTGTGCAATTGCGGCTTTATATGGTGTATATAAGGAGTGTGGGCATTTAGCACTATGGCTAAATATCCTGAGGAACTCTTAAGCGGTGGCAGCAAAGAACTCATAATTGCGGATGAATCCCTTCTGGTATAGGTGCCCTTCCCAACTGTAAGTCAAACAAATTGGCCATCTTTTTTAAATCGATAGTTATACGTTTAGCTACATGCTCAGAACTGTTGGTAGAAGTTAAGTTCATATCTTCAATGTTGCAAGCTCCGGCATAGACGGAAGGCAATTCAGCCTGGACGCCACAGGACTGGCCTGTGGGAAGTAAAACGGCGTTACTTCCAGTTATAGTGTAAAATTGGTTGTCTGTTGACAAGTAGCCCAACTGAGCTCGAAGACGTATATAATTGTTCTCTTTAACTAAGCTTGGACTTACGGGAAGATAGCGAGAACGGTGGGGGCCGCTGACGTCATAAATAAGACTAGATTCACTGTTGGCAATATCTTCCAACCGAATTACTAAGCGACTGGAAGCAAAAGCGCTTTCTCCCAAATTGGCCGCCAACTGATTTTGAGTTTGGTAAGAAATATTCCAGGTGGCGAAAATGTTGCTAGGATCTACAGGAACGATTAACAGCAGATCTTCTCTGAATACATCTGGCAAATCGCTGGGCTGACCCAGTTTAGAAACAGACCAAGGAAGCGTGTGAGAATATCTGTTAATCATAATTGCCCAAAATATTATTTTAGAGCTGGCAAAGATCCTGCCATGTGAGCTGTTATGCTACTTGATCTATAAAAGTTCAAACCGCTTTCCTTAAGTTTGTTTGAACTTTAGAAAAGCGGCTTGAGTTAACTCTATATGGAAATAAGCTGTAGAAAATTAGTTCTCTTTCCAACCAGGGTTGGAGGAGTAAACTTCCATAAGAGACTGATCGTTATAAAGATAAGCGTAGTCGATACCCAACGATTCGGAAATAAAGATACCGTGCTGCATAACTTGCTCTTGGTCAATCCAAATATCGCAAGAGCGAGTAATTACGTCTACGTGAGTCATACAAGACCAATCAGCTCCAGTCTGGCTTCCGTAAGGATCGCCAAAGGCAATATGGACGCCAGGCATCTTTTCGTCTTGCAATAAGTTGCCGGTAAATTCGAAGACGGCCAAGTTTGTGCCGATAGCAAATTCGCCTACTCGATCGGAATAGGGATGGCGATGGCAATATTCTATAAATTCTCTCTCCAACTCTTTATTGGCACAGTAAGCTTTTTTTAAGTAACCGCCTTCAATTTCCAAAGTCATGGGCGTTTTATTTAAAACGCCATATTTAGCACTAAAATGATCGCCTACTGTGCCGTCGACTACAAAAATGCCATCTACGCTAGCTGGACAAGTAAAAACTTCTCCGCCGGGCAAATTTGACCATACTTCTTCGATAATGCCACTAGTTTTACGCCAAGTGTAATCTGGACGGAAAGTGCCCACTAAGTCTGTGCCAGCTCGGCTTTTTACTTTGACAGTGCGACATTTTTGCGCTAAATTGAGTAGCCTTCTACTGACATCATCTACCTTTTTGTAGTCGGCGCGCATGCCTTGGCACATAATGTCTTCGGTAATGCCTACCATATGGGCATATTTAATATGATTGGCTTCTATGGCGCGGGTAAATTGAATGCGCGAAGGCAACTCGTTAGGCTGGGGGAATACGCAGTAGATTGCTGCATCCAGGCCTTTTAACGAATTGAGGAAGAAATCTGGGAAAGCGGTAGTAGGGCGCGGCCCTAATTCTTCAACAATAACGCGCCGACAAGAAGCGCCTACTTCATTGGCGGCCAGCTCCATAGCGTCGCTAATTCGACGGCTGTGTTCGTCGGCTACAATAAGGATATGCTGTCCGGGCTGTACATTTAAACAAGTATGCACAGCATTACGGGCGCCGGGAAGCAAATCTTCGAATGAATGTTTAGTTTCGGTGATATTAACCATTCCGTTTCTTTCTTTTGTTTTGAACTGGAGCGTCTGGGATTATTTCTTCTCTCCAAAATAAGGGGGAATGTGCGCCGCAGTTATCGTAAAACCTGCCGCAAAAATTGTACCCGGAGACGCAAGCAAAAATTTGACAGGATTGCCTTGTGGGCCTGCTTAACGGAACAACACGTCTGAACACTTAAAAATGGAGTTTTTCTTTGTTTCTTAAACGACTGGAACTGAGCGGATTTAAAACTTTCGCCGATAAAACCGAATTGGAATTTATTCCTGGCCTTATGGCTATTGTGGGGCCTAATGGTAGCGGAAAATCTAATTTAACTGATGCGGTGCGTTATGTATTAGGAGAGCAAAGCGCTAAAAATTTACGTGCTGCTAAGCAAGAAGAACTTATTTTTGCCGGTTCTCCCGAACGCCGTCCGGCTCAAAGTTGCGAAGTTACTGTAACTTTTGATAATCAGGATCATACTTTGCCTATCGATTTTTCAGAAGTTTCCTTAACCCGTAAAGTTAATCGTCAAGGTGAATCGCAATATTATATCAACCAAGTTTCCTGCCGTTTAAAAGATATTCAAGAGCTTTTGATGGGCTCAGGCGTAGGCCCTGGCTCCTTTTATATTTTGGGAGCTCGCGAAGTTGATATGGTGCTTTCGTCTGATCCTAAAGACCGTCGACTAATGTTGGAGGAAACGGCTGGCACTAACCGCTACCGTTTTCGCCGCAAAGAAGCTGTACGCAAGCTGGAGCAAGCTCAACAAAATCTGGTGCGTTTGCACGATTTGCACACTGAAGTTGAGACTAGTACTGCGGAAAGCAGCAAGGCTTTGGCTCGTTATGAGCGCTATCGCAAAGCCCAGGACGATTTGCAACTTTGTGAAGCTCGGCTTACTTGGGCTCAATTTCGCAAAGCTGAGCTGTCTTTTAAGGAAGCCGCCCAAAAAGCCATTTCTTTGCAAGAAAGTTCTCAAGAAGCCGATCGGCGGCAAAGTTCCCTCTCAGAAGCAGTTGAAGCTTTACAAAAATTGCAGAATGAACGTCGCGCTCAGCGTGACTCTTTGCACCGCCAAAATGCCGACTTAAAAGCCGAGCTGTCTTTTGCCAAAGCCTCTCAAGATGGTGTCAGCCGACGTTTGAGCCAGTTGGAGAGCGATTCTCAAGCGGCTGTTGAGCATTCCCAAAGCTTAGCCTCTCGCTATGCAGAGAGAAATGAAGAGCTAGCTCGGCTTAAAGAACAGATGCCGGAATTGCGCCAAAAGTGTACTCAAGCTCAGGAAGCTTGCTCGCAAATTCAACAAAAAATAGACGAATTGCCTCAGGAAGTTGGTGGCAAAGGACGCACTTATCGTGAGTCTTTAGCTGCCAATGAAGATCGCCAAAGAGAGCTGCGCGTTAAATCCGAAGTATTAAAAAATGAAGCTGAGCGAGATACCAATCGCTTACAAAGTGCCAGGCAAGAACTTTCTGAGCTTCAAGGTGAAACTGAAGGTGTCAATGAGCTATTACAAGAGCGCCAGGCTTTGCTAGATCGTTGTGCTGAAGCTAAAGAACGCAAAGAAAAAGGAATCGCGTTGTTAAAAGAGCTGCGAGGTGAACTTTTGCAATTGCGCTCCCAGCGTTCCGAATTGGAGCGTCGCCGCCGCCCTTTGAATGGGAGGGTGATGGAATTAGAAGCAGCCTTGGAAGAGCGAGTGGGCGTGCCTTTGCCCGTTAAGGCGGTTATGAAATGGCAAGACCAAGGCACTGTCGGAGTTATCGGTGAACTGGTTAAAGTTCATGAGGGCATGGAAACTGCCTTGGAAGTGGCTTTAGGTGGCCGCCTTAATGACATTGTGGTAAAAGATCGCGCTGCCGCTTCGCGTTTAGTAGAACGCTTAAAGAGGGAACGAGCTGGCAGAGTTACTTTTTGGCCTTTAGATTTGCAGCGTCGCGAAAGTGAGCCTATACCTTTGCCCACTCGCCAGGGAGTAGTTGGTTATGCTCTGGAGCTTATCGACTTTGAACCTAAGCTGCGCCCAGTACTCAGTCAAATTTTAGGCCAAACTTTGGTAGTTAAAGATCTAGAGGCTGCTTTAAACCTTTACGACCGCTTCAAAGGGCGGCGGCCTCACTTGGTGACCTTACAAGGTGAGTTCCTTTCGGCTGTTGGCGCCGTTACTGGTGGTGTCAGCCGAACGGAAAAGACAGGCATGTTCGTAAGAATGAGGGCTTGTGAGGAGGCGCGGCGCGATTTAGCCGATTTAGAAAAGAAGCTAAGTGAACTTAATCGTCGTGAAGAACACCTGGAGCAGCAGCTGGTCAGTTTTGAAGCACAAGCGGTTGCTCTAACTGAAGAAGAACGTTCAGTTAGGCAAGAATTGGCCGATTTAGAAGCTGAAAATAGGCGAGTTGAGCGTGAACAAATGCGCTTGCAATCTATTCGTGATCGTTTGCATGGCGAAATAAAATCGCTTGAAGATAGTCTGGCTGAGGGAGAAAAAACGCTTTCTTCCCATAAAGCTGAACTAGAAGCTTTAGCCCAAGAATGGATTTTATTAAATGAGCGTTTGGCACTTTCCGTAGAGCAAGAAACGCAACTTACGGCTAAGCGCAGCGCTTTAAAAGTGCGTTTAATTGAAGAACAAATGCAATTAAAAAGCGCTCAGGATGCTTTGGCGGCCAAGGAGCGTGAGCTAAGTAATTTGCAACGCAACTTGGATGAATTAAATGAAGATGCCCAGAGAGCTCAAGCAGAAGCACAACGTTTAGCGGCTGCTCAAATACATACCCAAAGCGAAGGAGAAAATCTGACGCGCTCTATCGCCGAAAAGCAGGAACGGTTGCATCAAGCTATTCAAGAGCTAGAAGAAGCTTCTTTAGTTTTAGAGCGAGAAAATGGTAAATTGCTGCAAATGCGCCAGGAGCAAGCTAAGGCGGCTCAGCAAGCGCGTGAATTGGGTGAAGCTTTGAGCAGTGCTATGGTCAATAAAGATACATGGCAATCGCGTTTTAGAGTTGAACAAGCCCGTTGGCAAGATTACGCCCAAAGCCATTATGATACGCAAGCACCGGAATTTGGTGAAGTTAATGCCATTGAAGTGGCTGGACAAGCGTCTAAGTTGCGTAACTATTTGGCTAATTTTGGTAGTGTAAATTTGGGAGCGCGTGAAGAATATGAGCGTCTTAAGGCTAGATTAGACGAGTTGAATGCTCAAATAAGTGATATTGAACAAGCTTCTGATGGCTTTAGACGTATTATCGCTGAAATGGATCACGCTTTAGTTACGCGTTTTAAACAAGTGTTTAATCAAGTGAACCGTACATTTTCGGCTATTTTCCAAAATATTTTTGGTGGTGGCTGGGCTAAATTGGAATTGTGCGATCCAGAAGATTGGCTAGAGTCAGGCGTAGATATTTGCGCTTGTCCTCCTGGTAAAAAAATGCAGAATTTAACTCTGTTTTCTTCAGGAGAAAGGGCCTTATCGGCTATTTCTTTCTTGTTCGCTTTACTGACGCATAAGCCCAGCCCGGTAGTTATTTTTGATGAATTGGACGCCCCTTTAGACGATGCCAATGTGGAAAAAATAGCTCGTAAGCTCCTCGATTTTGCTGCTTCTTCGCAATTTTTGATCGTAACTCACAATCGTAAAACGATGGAATTCGCTCAGCGGCTTTACGGCGTGACTATGGATAAGCCCGGAGTAAGCCGCTTATTGAGCGTAACTATGGAGAAGCAACAACCAGATGAGGAACCTAATTACGATTAGGCTTTGGCCGTAGCTACTGCTTTTTCTGTAGCTTTGTCAGAAGTAGGCTCGGCTGCTTCGCCGTTCTGTCCATCTGTTTTTTGCGGATGGAGATAAAGCCAAACAAAACCTAAAATGCCGGCTGTGGCAGAAGAGCAAAGAATGGCCAGCTTGGCAGTATCCAAGTGCGAACCAGCACCTAAAGCCAAGTTAGATACAAACAAGGCCATGGTAAAGCCAATGCCGCCGAGCATACCGGCACCGAAAAGTTGAATCCAATTGGCGCCGCGAGGCAATTTGGCCAAGCCACACTTAATGGTAAGGTATGTTCCTAAAGTGATACCGACTGGTTTACCAACAATTAAACCTAAAGCAATACCGTGAGTAATGGTGTCGCTTAAGAAACCAGGATCAAGTTTGGTAATAATGACGCCACTGTTAGCTAAAGCGAAAAGTGGCATAATAATCATGGAAACGAAAGTGCCAATCGAGTGCTCCATAACTACCAGAGGAGGCAAAGCTTTGGAAGCATTTTCGTGCAAAAATTCAACAGCAGAAATTACTTTGGTGTCACCAATGGCTCCCTCTTCATTGTCGGGGCGCTTGTCTAAAGCATCTCTGACGGTAGCGATAGCTTTAGCTAAACGATCTTTATCCAAAGCTGTCCAGGTAGGAATGGTAATAGCTAACATTACACCAGCTAAAGAAGCGTGAATTCCGGAATGGAGTACGCAAAGCCAGAGGACGATGCCGCCCAAAGAGTAGACGATCAGGGAACGAGTTCCGAGTTTATTGAGAAGAAGTAAAATAGCGAATACAGCTAAGGCTGAAACTAAAGCAGCTACGTTAATATTGCTGCTATAGAACAAGGCAATTACTAAAACGGCGCCTAAGTCGTCGGCAATAGCTAAAGCTACCAAAAAGACTTTTAAGCTGTTTGGTACGCGCTTGCCCAACATGGTAATTACGCCCAAAGCGAAAGCAATATCGGTAGCTACTGGAATGCCCCAGCCGTGAGTATAAGGAGTACCCATAGCGCACAGGCTAAAGAGAATAGCTGGCACCAACATACCACCAGCAGCGGCAATAACTGGCACAATAGCCTGGCCAAAACTGGAGAGGTCGCCGACTTGCATTTCGCGTTTTATTTCCAAACCGACTTGCAAGAAGAAGATGGCCATTAAGCCGTCATTGACCCATTCAAGTAAAGTATGCTCCAAACTAAAAGAGCCTATGCCTATACGAGCGTGAGTTCCCCAAAAACCAAGATAACTTTCAGGCATGGAGTTCGCCCAAATAAGCGCTACTATGGTAGCTAATAAGAGGACTATACCGCCTGAAGTCTCCATACTTATAAAACTATTGATGGGACTTAGTACCGCCTCTAAGGGCGCAGCCAGCTTCATATTTGTTTTGCTGTTGCGTATCTTATTGGCTTTGGTTACATCTTTTACTATCTTTTTGCTCATGTATCCATCTCCAATGTTGCCAATCCCCCCTTAATTCGCTTGGCGCGATTTTTACGCTTGGACGCGATTTCCTGCCAAGGTCTTTTTTTATGGAACCGAAAAAAATAGGCTCTGACGCTCTCGCCGACATGAAGTAAGCCTCGTATAGAGTCAGGCAGGTAATAAATACCTTCTTGAGAATAGTCTAGAAGGCGCATTTTTTGGGATTTTTAGCCCAGATTAAGCAAAGGAAACGGAAGGTTTTTTATGTCTCTATATGAGAGAGTTTGTCCTGTTTGTGGCAAACCTTTTGCCAAACAGAATGAGGATGGTAGCAGTGGTAATGCTTTAGGATGCACGTTGTGCGGTCAGTGTGGCTATCTTTATCATGACGAATGTTGGGATAAAATTGAACGCTGTGCTGTTTTTGGTTGCCGTTGCACCCATTCTGAGTCCGTTTCCAAAACTTTAAATTTGCCCACAACTATAAAATGTCAAGCTTGTGGTAACGACAATCCCTACAAAGCTTCTTTGTGCTCAAAATGTGGAGAGCCTTTGGAAGCTCGTTTTGTGGGGAAAATTTTTAGCTCAAATTCTGCAAAAGATCGTTGCCAAGCTTCTACAGATAAAGAACTTCTTCTTAAGGCTGACAAAGATTGGAACGCGTCTGTACGCTATTTATACAATGGAGACTTTGAATATTGGCTGGCTAACAACGGCTATGAAGAATTAGCCCAAAAAGCCAAAGAGGCCAGGCAAAACAATCGTCAGCGCTCTGTGGGTT
>SFMI01000156.1 GCA_004554425.1 Candidatus Saccharimonadota bacterium
TAGAAAAAAAGCCCTACGAGAGAAACACTAACACGAGAGGTACTCGAACCTGCCTTAGCAGGTGGGCGCTCCTCTGGCCCGACATTGTCGAGGACTCTGAATCAACTTAGGTTTTGAGAAAAAAACTCAAAACAAGATCCATAACTCTACTCTAAACGCGGAGTAATGCTCCCTATTAGTACATATCGGCTCAACTACTAATCTCGTGCAGCTAAAAAGATACGCAGGGCGTTTCTCTATGTGCGAATGATAGCAGTTATAAGCACTTTATGCAATAAAAAAAGCCATAAATACGGAAAAAAACTTCACACTATTTATAGCTTTTATTGATCAAACGTCTTTGCTTTACTCTAGGAAAAACTAGAGAGCGTTTTGCTCAATGAAGTCTTGAAGGCGTCCTTTATCCATGTAACCCACACCTCTAGCTACGGGTTGGCCATCTTTGAAGACCAAAAGGGTAGGGATGCTCTTTACTTCGTATTTTCTGGCCACGTTTGGGCTCTCGTCAGTATCAATCTTGACGAATTTTACTTGGCCTTCATAAGTTGTAGCCATTTCTTCGATTACAGGAAGAAGCATTTGGCACGGGCCGCACCATTCGGCAAAAAAGTCGAGTACTACAGGCAGTTCAGATTCTAAAACTTCACTTTTAAAACTGTTGTCGTTGATAACTTGCATAAAATAGTCAGTTCCTTTATAAATTTTAGGGGAAAACGAGACTAATCAATCCACATCGAACCTAAATAAGAAGGACGATAAGTTCTTGTATTTTCTACCGCTTCAACTATATTTCTGGATATGGGAGGGTAGATAACCAAATTGTTCAACTCGTCTATATCAATATATTTGGCCGTGTATAGACGCTCTTCTTGGCCTACTTGCAGCTGACCGCCGAGCTCTTGAGCATAAAAAACTACATGTACTACATGACGCGAACTATCCGGCGCTATAGAATCAGCCACAAATGCTAAAGAACCCACTTCTATATCTAAATTGGTTTCTTCTTTGAGTTCGCGGACGGCGCACTCTGCTAAAGACTCACCAAATTCAACGCCTCCGCCGGGCAGAAGCCAGTACTTTTGACCATCTTTTTGGTGCTCAACTAGCAAAACTTGGTTATCCTTGCGGATTATAACAGCTACTCTAATGCGAACATTCGGCATACGTTCCTCTGTTTTTAGCGGGGGAGCCATACTTGGCCATAAAACAATAGCGACCGGACTAACCCAGTCGCTATCTTTTTCATCACTTAAGCTTATACACTAAACTTACTTGAGGGTGATGGTGGCGCCAACTTCAGCGAACTTAGCTTTGATGGCTTCGGCGTCGGCCTTGGAGAGACCCTCTTTGAGCATCTGAGGAGCACCTTCTACGAGGTCCTTGGACTCTTTGAGACCCAAACCGGCAACTTCGCGTACGACTTTGATGACCTTAATCTTCTCGGAACCGACGGCGGTGAGCTCTACGTCGAAAGAGGTTTTCTCTTCAGCGGGAGCGGCGGCAGCAGCGGCGGGAGCGGCGGCTACGGCAACGGGAGCAGCGGCGGATACGCCAAGGCGCTCTTCCAACTCTTTAACAATTTCGGCGGCCTCAAGAAGAGTGAGGTTGCAAATAGCATCGATCAAAGCGGACTTATCCATGATTTCCTCCAAAAATTTTATAACCTAATACTTAATTAAACTGAGACTAACTGATTAAGCTTCCTGAGCTTCTTCTTTGGAGCGCTTTTCGTTCCAAGCGTCCAAAACGGTAGCCATGCTGCGACCAGTGGCATTCAACACGCCAAGGATGTTGCGGTGAGGAGCCAACATAAGTCCGAGCAACTGCATACGCAGTACTTCGATTGACGGTAGAGCGGCAATAGCTTTAAGCTCGTCAATACTCAAGAGACGGTTGTCCATAACCGCACCCTTAACCACGGGCAGGCCATTAGGCTTTTGAGTCTTAGCGAACTCTAATACTGCTTTAGCGGCAGCAGCGGGATCACCCATGCCGAATACTACGGCGGTAGGCCCCTCTAAGGTTCCAGCTTCGCACTCAATGTTAATCTCACTTAAAGCTTTACGAATGAGAGTATTTTTTGCAATCTTGTAGATACCGTCGCACTCACGGAGCTTTCCACGAAGCTCGGTGATGGCCTTTACGGTTAAACCGCCAGCCTGACCACGATAGTCAGTCAGGATAATGATGCTGGCTTTCTTTAAGCACTCGCGTAAATGCTCTAAGGATTCAGCCTTGCGCTGTAAGTTCTGTGCGTTCATTATCTCTAGTGTTTCTCTCCCTTCCTCTCTTCCACTCACTAGGAGCGAAGATCGATTCGGGCCTCTATCTTACTGAATGAACCGTAAAATAAAAACGTCTCCCAGCTAAAAAAACAGATGGAGACGCAGAGTTGAAACGAAACTTATACTATTTCGCCTCGGCAGGATCCCAACAAAGTGGTGATTAAGTCAAAACATATGACACCCGCTGTCTCTGGCCGAGTAGTATTCTAGCATAAAAATTAGCTTCGTCAAGAGTTTATAAGCACTTACGTTAGGTATTTTTTAATTAGGATCGACATGGACATTGCAGTGCTTGACTTGCGGAAAGTTCCGCTCTATAGCTAAGTGTACCTTTTCTCCTATGTGGTGAGCGTCATGTAAAGTCAGATTGCCATCACAAGCAATAGTTATATCTGTGTAGGCTTTGGTTCCAAAAAGGCGAGTTTTTAGTTCTTTGACAGCTATAACGCCCTTTTGTGCAGCAGCTACAGAGCGCATAGCTTTTACAGTTTCGGGATCGCAAGATTTATCGGTCAGTTTTTCCACTGTATCTTTGCCTATATCCCAAGCTGTTTTTATAATGCACAAGCAAATAACTAAAGAGGCAATCGGGTCGCCCAAAGGGTAGCCCAACTGAGCTGCACCTATACCTATTAAGGCGCCAATAGAGGAGAGAGCGTCGGAACGATGGTGCCAAGCGTCTGCCTTAAGAGCGGTAGATTTTATTTTATTGGCTGCTGCTATTGTGTACCAATACATGGCTTCTTTTACAATAATGGAAAGAATAGCTGCGTAAAGAGCCAAAGCACCGGGAATTGTCAAAGAAGTGCTTGGCTTCCAGAGCGTTTCAATTCCTCCCCAGCCTATGGCTAAACCGGTAGCTAGAAGCATAATTGCCAAGATGAGAGAGCCAAGGCTTTCAAAGCGCTCATGGCCGTATTGGTGGTCGCTATCCGATTTTTTATTGGCAATTTTTACACTAACTATTACAACTAAGGTGCTCAGCACATCTGAAGCTGTGTGGATAGCGTCACTGATCATAGCTGCTGAATTAGCTACAAAGCCGGCTAGCAGCTTTAGTCCGGTTAAAAGAATATTACTTAAAATGCTCCAGTTGGAAACGTTTAAAGCAATTTTTTCTGCTTCTTCATCACTTACCGGAGCGGTCGATAATGAAGGCGAAGCGCTTATATTAGCTACAACTTGGCTGGGCGGCTCAGTGGGAATGGTCAATTTATCTTGTTTGGGTTCATTAGTCATTGCTAAAAAAGGCTGCCGACTATTAGCCGACAGCCGGGAGTGCCCACACATCATCACACATCATCATCAAAGGCACTCCATAGTATGTTACTAAACAACTCACTATTTATTCACTTCGTGAAACAAAAAAGCCCCGTTTCACAACGCGGCTTTTCAATGATACTTTTAAACAAATTAATCAACCATAAACCTTAACCATTAAAATCTATAATGATGTGTAATTTCTTAATGACATTGCAAAGGTAAGAAGAAAATTTCAATATAAGGTAGATGTTTTATTAAAAGATGTTTAGAATGCGTGATTTTGGCAATTTTTGAACTAAAATCTCAGTTTTTCTACCTTTTTTGACTATTTCCATCAAATATCAGGGTGAAAAATATACCAGTTTGAGAGATTTTATGTATCTTCGCTGAGCGAAAACACAAAAAAAATCGCCTAAAAAATAACCGAAATTAGAAGAAAAT
>SFMI01000026.1 GCA_004554425.1 Candidatus Saccharimonadota bacterium
CGAAGTAGTTCCAGAATTATTTTCGCCATCTTTAGCTGCAGCAACAGCCTCGGCAGCTTCTTCGGCTTTAGGTTGTGCTTGCTGAGCGCGAGCGCCGCCGCCATTGGTGCTAGCCTCTGGAGCCAGCAAATTTAAATCGCTGTCCAAGCGCTCTGCGAATTTCAAAGCTTCAACTTTTTTATCCAATTCATCAGACGAGTGCTCACGATTGCTATCGGAGCCGACATTTGGTTTGGGCTCTGGAGTGCGCTTTAAAGAAGCTATTTCTACAGTTTCGTCAGAGTCGACTAAATTCGGTTTGCGCTCAGAAACAGCACCACGCAAAAAGGCACCGCCTGCATTGCGGGCAGCCTTATAACCGCCAGAAGAAGACGAACGCACTGGACGCAAAGGCAAATCTTTTTCTTCGTTTACACTCTTCTCGCCTAAACGATTGCGAGAAGAAAAAGAGCTAGAACTACGATTAAAACCGGAGCCAAAATTATGAGAAGGACGCTCGGCCAAGCGGCGGCTCAAAGCCAGCCCTTCTTTGGCAGTAGCAGGTTCATGCTTGGCATAAACTCCACTGCGAATTTCAGTTTTATCCTGACGATGCAGCGGTTCTTTATTTCCACTCGGCGCAATGGGCGTTTTTTTACCGTCACGCTTCCAATCAGTACGCACCCTGTCATTATTATTGGGGTTATTGGCAGGCGAGTGACAAGAACTGGTGCTTGAGAACGAGGAATAAGCTCCGCGCCTAATAGTAGAACCAGTTGCGTACATATTTTTAGCTTCAGCAACTTGCTCTGCCTTACGAGCAGCTTCATATTCTCTATTTCTGACAGAGGCCATTTCCCCACTGGTATTGCGGCGATGGATTTCGTTTATAAGCTCATCTTTCTCAGCTCTATCAAGCCTCTCTCGCTCTAACAAAATAGGCTTGGGCTCGGCAAGGCGTGGAGCTTGTAAGCTTTCTTCAAATTTGTCGCGATCTAATTCTTTTTTCTCACTATCATCTTCAAAAAAGCCTCTGGAAGTTAAAGGTTCTACTTTCTCGTCTTCTTTGGCAGTAGGCATAAGGCCAGACTCTTCATAAAAGACAGCTTTTTGCTCCAGCTCTGTAGGCTCAGCCTCTTCAACTTCTTTAGCTTTTAACTCTATGTCATCATCTTCTTCCTGATGATGTTCCGACAATCTCTCCTTAGCATTGCTTAACAACTCGGCACAATGTTTGCCGATAGAACTAAGCCACCCCCAAAATTTAGACAGTCCGCTAAGTGCCCGATGGCCCAACTCCGACAGCGAACTTCCGGAAAATTGACTCAAAGCTTTACAACCTTCTATTGTTTCTTCTGTAGAAAGATTCCACGTAAAAACAAAAACAGATAAGAATCCCAGTGTTGCGAGCGTCCAAGCTCCAAATTCACCAATAATGCCTGCGACTACACCGTCGATAAATTTACCTATATTGCCACCCTGACCGCAACGAGCCGCAAAAAATACCGAAAAAAGCAGCAACAGCGGAATAACAACTTTTATATTTATGCGTCCGGCTTTATTGTTGTAATTAAAGCACCAAGAAGCAGCCAAAAAAGCGATCATAGGCATAACCCAACCAGCCATACCTATGCAATTTCTTAAAGCTAAGGATATACCGTTTCCCAAGGCTCCGGCCCACTGAGGCGCAATTAAACACAGAAGCAAGAAAGGCGCTACCAACCAAAGCCAAACAAGCCCCCATATGTAAAGACGACTTTCATCCCGTTTACCGACAGTTTGTCTGGCCAATGGAGGCGTATTTCCTGTTTTGCTGGCCCCCTTGCCAGCGGCAACTCCGGCCGCCTTTGCCAAACCGGCACCGGCTTTCTTTGTACGCTCAGTAACCATATGTACTCACCCTATCGCTAAAAATGGTAAAACAAACCTATCTAGCCAGAGTGGAATCACTAGGCTCCCTCCCCAGCAAGAAACTGGCTTGTCGTAAAAAAATTGCTTTCTGCTTATTGTCAGAGCTGCTTCTCCCCCACTCTAGCCTCAAAATAAGGCAGAACCATCCCCCTAACGGAGAGGGCCTCGTGCTTCAATAATTAAAGACCAACTCCTCTATATTATATGGAAGAGCTACCCAGTCACGTCACAGTATCAACTCTCTAAGCAGGATTTTTCACAATTGAGACGTAAAGAATCGGGATCGAGAAATTGATTATATCATTTGCGGCCCTAGCAAGCCGCACGGAGGATTGAGCATGCTCGTAGAGCCGAGCTTGGATGAACTTCTCACCAAGGTAGACAATAAATTTGAATTAGTGACTCTGGCCTTAAAAAGAGCTCGCCAGATTAACGACGGCGATACCTCGATTGAACATTACAATGCCGCCAAGCCTGTGAGCATGGCATTGCAAGAGATTGCCAAAGGCGAAGTTTATGTAGACGAAAGTGCCGACACCGAACCTGCGGCCGCTAGCACCTCTAAGGAAGCTGATATTATGAGCGGAGATAGCTTGGCTGCTTCTTTGTCAGACGCTCCCAATAACGGTAAGACTGCTTCCGAGAGCAAGCCAGAAGATGCCATAAGCATCGACGATCTCAGCGCCGGAGATGTAAATTTGGAAGATTTCGTAGCCAAAGAAGAAGAAGACGATACTTCCATTGACGAATTGACAAATGCGGTTGACTCTGCCAGCCAAAGCAGTGAGGCGTTAGACTTCGTTTCCGAAAAGCCCCAAGAGACGGATTCTTTGATCTAATCGCGCTGGGAGTACGTTCCGCTCTGAAATTTCCGAGCTAATAAATATCAACAAGAACGGCTAGAGGTATTTACTTATGGAAGTTAATGGGTCAGTTCTACAGGAACTGCTTAATAGAATGACCATTTTATGCGATCACTTTGCTGAAAGTGACAGCGAAGCGGCTACTGTTCCTTACAAGCTGACCCAGCTTTTGGATATAGCAGTTGCCCACGGTGCTTCTGCCTTGAATATAAACGTCGGCAGCCCTCCCACTTTGCGAATCAACAATATGCTCAGCGTAGTGGAAGGCTCCCCTCTGAGCGACGCTGATTGCCGTAAGCTACTTAAGCCTGTTTTAACCAGTTATTTAAGGAGTCAACTGGTCAAAGAAGGTCATGCCGAAACTTGCATAGCCGGTGGCGGTTCCGGATTTAAAGTTCATTTATTTTTGGAGCGCAGCCACGTTTGCGCCTCTTTCCATCGTTTGCGCACTGATATTCCCAAGCTGGAAACTTTAGGATTAAGTGGAAGCTTAGTTGAAAATATTTTAGAGCAGCCTTCGGGACTCATTTTACTTACAGGATTACCCAGGAGCGGAAAGATCAACACTTTGGCCGCTCTGGTGTCGCATATCAACGCTACTCGCTTGGCTAGAATTGTAACTTTAGAGAATCCTATTCAATTCTGGCGTTACAACCAGCTCAGTACAATCTTACAACGCGAAGTCGGAGTGGATGTTCCTTCGTTCTCTACTGGCATCCAGCAAGCTGTCGATCAAGATGCTGATGTATTGGGTATTAGCGAAATTCCCGACCGCGAGACAGCCACTTTTGCTATTCGAGCGGCAACCAACAACAAATTAGTTATTGCCGTTTTGGATGCTACCAGTCCTGGTCGCGGCTTAGATCGCATCCTTAGTTCCTTCGACGACCAGGAACGCGCCAAGATGACTCCTATTTTTGCCAATGCTTTGCGCATCGTTCTTCATCAAACTTTGGTTAATCGCAGTGATGGCCGAGGTGTTATTCCCGCTTTCGAAATTCTGGTCAATAATGACGAGATCCACGAAGAATTGAAGAACGGCCGAACTGATAAGTTAGCCTGGATTATGCAAGAGCATAATATGCAAACTTTGGGTAAGTCTCTCTCCCGCTTAGTTTCAGCCGGCTTGGTTGACAAAGAAGAAGCTTTGCATTATTTGTCCAATCCTTCCGAATTGCAAATTGATAAAGACAGTTTGGCCAATCTGGGTGATTATGACAGCGAGCCTGTAACTGATGTCGATACTAACGATACTCCTCTTATGTCGTGGCTCTAGTCTTTGTTTATAACTTATTAAGTAAAAAATAATATGCCCCACAAGTTAGTATAACTTGTGGGGCATATTAAATTGATTTGACAAATTAGCCTAATCACAATTTCTATTCATAATAACTTCTAAAGCAGACATCGATTTTAAGAAAGCGTATTCTTTTAAGCGCATATTGGCATCTTGATCGTTAAGTACTAAACAAGCGCTCTGCTCTTGGCGGCCCAAAACACCAACGATAGGATCTTCCAAAGGCTCGCGCCAATCTTCGTTAGCTCTCAACATGGGCTTGGGCGTCTGAGTAGTTATAACAGGCTCAGCTGGCCCCAAAATATCTCTCCAAGTAATCATTTTTTGTCCATTATGATCAGTTTGCTGCTTATTGTCGTCTTCATGCTCTTTCTTAGGTATAGCCGGGGGCTCGATAAATTCCATCGCACTAGCCATTAAGTAAACATGACAGTTAAAGAAATCGCTATCTTGGTAACAAAGCTTAAGAGGGCCTAAATAACGGTCGTAACGACTAGTGCCCAAAACTTCTTGAGAGATAAAGCGATTCGCTTCTTCTTCATATTCCAAGTCAGGATAACGCTTTACACTAATAAAATCGGCTTTGCTCTCATCTTCTTGCCAATTAGCATAAATGGTATCCCATACGTGAGCAGCCATGGAAGCCTCTGCTCTAGTTTCATCATAAAGACGGTGCATGGCCGGAATGGCATAATCTCCAAAGCAAATACTTAATACTCTATCTAAATTGGTGCCATTGTAGCCAAAGGAGAAGTCTTTATCTTTAGCCATCAAACTACATCTTTCGCGAAAGGCAAAAGTGCCTAAAGGCAAAGATTCACGACGACGATAGTAAGGATAACGCTTTACAGGAGAGACCGCTACTTCAGCATTGATACATCCTTTGTACTTGGCTGCTTGCACCAACAAAAATTGGTAACAATCTGGATCTTTTTGCCTAGAGAAGCCAAAAATAAGACTGTCTTTGGTAGAGAATTTGAATATTTCTTGGTATCCTTGAAAATATAACCTAACTGCATCTAAAATGGCAGGGTAGACTTGGATAGGCGTCCTACTGGCAATACTCATAATGAGAACAAAAACCGCTCCTTATTAAGGATGTTTTTAGTTAATTACTCATTTATTTTCCAACAAGTTTATAAAATCCTGGCAAACTTCAGGAATTAAATTACTTATCTCAGAAGCGACGATGCCACGATCAGAATGCTCGGCAAAAGCCTTATCCCCAGCAGCACCATGCCAATAAGCTCCTAAAACAGCTGCTTCAAAAGGCTCCATACCTTGAGCTAACAAACCGACAATTAAACCGGCCAAAACATCGCCAGAGCCTCCCTGGGCTAAAACAGGGCCGCCACTGCTATTTAGCCAGCAACGCTGACCGTCGCTTATTAAACTAGGACTTCCCTTGGCAACTACTGTACAATTGTATTTTTGTGCACACAAAAGGGCATAATAAGGAAAATTTTTCTGCAATTCGGCTGAATTTATATGTAAGAGTCGAGACAATTCTCCCAAATGAGGAGTTAGGACACACCTTTGCTGCAAATCTATATTTTCGGCAACGTCAATTTGGCTTAAATGCCATAAAGCATCGGCATCAATTACCATAGGAACAGAGCATTTCTTAATTAAAGTGCCCACAGCTTTAGTAGTATGGTTATCTCGACCAAGCCCTGGCCCTAAACAAACAGATTTAGGAGAAGGCCAAGGACAAAAAGCTTGCTTCGGCTCGTCTTTTTCATTATTAAGCCAAGGGAAATGAGCTAAATCATCTTCATTAAGAAAGCCTTCATCTTCTAAAGGACAGCGCATAATTTCGGGGTAGTAAGCTCCTATTTGACAACAAAGAGAAGACGGAGCAGCTAAAAGTACTAGGCCGGCTCCAGAACGCAAAGCCGCTTGAGAAGAAAGAAGAGGGGCTCCTAGGTAGTGACGAGATCCACCTATTACCCAGACAGTACCGAAAGTACCTTTATAAGCATTTTGAGCTCTAATAGGCAAAAGAGAAGCAGCTAATTTTTTATCAACAATAAGAGACTTTTTATCGGGATCTTCGCTTAATTTTTTAGGGAAACCAATATCGACCACTTCCACTTTTCCGGCTAAGCTACGGCCTGGCTCCAAATAAAGTCCCCATTTAGGTAAGCCTATAGTAACAGTAAGTTGACACGAAGGCGCCTTGCCTAAAACTTGACCACTGTTAGCTTCCAAGCCTGAAGGCAAATCAACAGCAATAACTTTGAGCTTGTTTAATTTTTCGTTGATATATTCAATAATTTCAGCGTAAGGAGATTTTAAGTTTCTATCTAGACCGTTACCAAAAAGTGCATCTACTACATATTCTGTTTCATCTAGATAGCGTTTAACTTGCTCTAAATTTATATAAATATGCAAATTGCCATACAATTTTTGAAAAACAGAAGCATATAATTGTGCATCTCCACGTAAGGCTTCCACTTCTCTCATAGAAAGGCAAACAACTTCAGCCTCAGCTTCACAAAGATACCTGGCAATAACGAAACCATCTCCCCCATTATTTCCAGGGCCACATAAAACTAAAAAGCGTTTGCCTTTTACAGAGCCGAAATGTTTAAGAATAGAAGCAAAAACAGCATGACCAGCTCTTTCCATAAGTGCGGAACCAGGAATACCTACTTTATGTATAGTATCGTGATCGATAGCGGCCATTTCTTCAGCTTTGACAATACGCATATGCTTGGGCTCCTTATGCAAAAAAAAGTATTTAAAAACGAAAGAAGCTGCTTAACCATAGTGGTTAAAGCAGCAACCTCGAGAAACGTTCTAAGCTTCTAAGCAGCTCTCAAGAGAGCAGCTGAAAAACTAACGTTTGGTCCACTGGAATCCGCGACGAGCACGCTTGCGACCGTATTTCTTACGCTCTTTTTCACGAGAGTCACGAGTCATGAAACCAGCTCGCTTCAATTCGGTGCGAAGGGTTCCGTCAAAAGCTTCTAAAGCTCTGGCGATACCGTGCTTTACAGCTCCGGCTTGACCGGAAACGCCGCCGCCATCACAAGTGGCGTAGACGTTGAATTTGCCCTCAGTCTTGGTGAGTTCCAAAGGAGAACGCACGAGCATCTGCTGAGTAGCGCGAGGGAAGTACTCCTCGTAAGGGCGCTTGTTGATGATGATGCGACCGTCACCGGGTACTAAGCGAACACGAGCGACAGCGCGTTTTCTGCGGCCGGTAGCCTGATGAACCATCGACTGGATTGCTAACTTTACTTTAGGCATTAACTTACCCCTTTAAAGATTCTTGAAAGTACAGAGCGCTTTTCCTAAAACCTAAGAACTATAAGGTCTCGGGAAGAGGGCGAGGCTGCTGAGCCTGATGAGGATGCGTGCTGCCAGTGTAAACTTTCAGCTTGCGCATACGAACGGCGCGCAGTTTGTTCTTAGGAAGCATACCGTCTACGGCAGCCTTGATAACTCTGTCAGGGAATCTAGCGATCATTTCGCTATAAGCAACGGTCTTCAAACCGCCGGGATAACGAGAGTGTCTGATATATTCCTTGCTGGTGGCCTTTGAACCAGTGAGCACCACTTTATCGGCATTCAATACTATAACAAAATCGCCAACATCCATATGAGGTGTAAATGTAGGTTTGTGCTTACCGATGAGCACGCGAGCGATCTGAGTAGCCAAACGACCCAAAGTTTTGCCTTCGGCGTCTACTACGTACCAATCTTTTTTTACCTCGTTGGCCTTGACGGCATACGTCTTCACTGCCAGTCCTCCACGTCGTGCCGGCCAGACCCGAACCTCTAAAAGCGGGGCCAAAAAAAGCCGGTCTCTAAAATCTAAAATCTACCAACTTGCTGCAAAAGCAAAAAGGCAGTTCCAAATCATATGCGGCATAGTAATGCCACGCCGCTTTCTAGTCAAGGAACTCTGCAAAATCTTCCTAACGGGGACAAGAAGGCTTCGAAAGATCTAACCTTAACAAAAAGTTACGATTCAGCTAAGGCATTATACTAAAAAAAAGCTTTAAAGTGAAGGCCCTTTAAGCCTATTTTTCATTTTTTTCTTATATAGAAGCAGGCAACTTAATAAATAGCCAAACAAATAGCCCAATGAGAACGAGACTATACGACTACAGAGTCTGAAGAAAACGCTTTTTCCAGCTTTAGCAAAGGCTGAATAAAAAGGATTACGTGACGCTTTCTACAAATACCGCTCCCAGTAGCAAGGCGTTTTGGGGCTTTTTTTATTAAAAATTAGCCCCCCAAAAAATGCTAAAAGACAAGGGGCATTGGGGAGTGGATATTCTTTCTGCACCGATTAGCGATATACTGTCAGGTTCAGCCTATGCAAGCTACAGAGCAGCTTTGCTAAGCATGCAGAAAGTTATGGCTGAGTCTGTGTCTGCTTCCCTAGGGGTAATATATACAAACGGAGAGGAAATATCCCATTATTCGTTACCTTACGACGAAGTCCATCAAGCGCTCTTTTCCTCCGACAAACTGAGAGCTGAACTAGCTGAGCGCTTGCAAAAAAGCAATTATACCGAGACAGCCTTTATTTTTACCTTAGTTGGTAATTTATTCTTCTCTGTTTGCCCAGTTTTTAGCAAAGCTGACGCTCCACCTTTAGCCTATGTTTTGATCGGGCCCTTCTGGCAAAATTTTCCCAATGAATACCAAAGCCAGAAAATACAGAGTTATTTTAGTTGGAGCAATGAGCAACTAGCTACAGCTTTTTACAACAATCCTCCTACCAGATGCATACCTCAAGAAAGCTGTACCAACTTAGCCAATTCTATGGCTAATTTTATAGCTCAAATGAGTGAAATGCATACTAAGCAGCAAGAAGCTGTCAACACTTTAAGTTGTCTTTATGACATGAGCACCGATATAGGCCGTTCTTTAGATGTAAATGAAATTCTGCCTTCTATACTGGACAAAGCTATGCGTGTTCTTAAAGCCGAGTCAGGTTGTATTTCCTTGCTTGATGAAAGCAAACAAAATCTTCACCTCTATATAAAGGAAGGCCCCGATAAACCGTTCAGTTGCACTCACAATGTACCTATAGGTAAAGATTTGCGCGATTGGCTTAACGAAGAGAATTGTGAAAGCATCACCAACAGCTCCGACTCGTGCACTCTCAAGGTGCCCTTAAGTGATGACAGCTCCTGCCTAGGTAGTATAAGAGTGGTTTCACCTTTTAAAGGCCACTACGACTCTAACGATTTGCAAATCTTACGCATTATTGCTGGCTATTCCAGCTCTTCTTTAGCTAAGGCCATCGTATACCAAAAAGCCATGCGCCAATACGAAGAATTGCGGGCTTTGCAGGAAATAGGCAATTCCTTAAATTCTAGTATCGACGTTCCCAAAACGTTACACAAAGTGCTAGATCATGCTTGCTCACTCCTAGGAGCCAAAAATGCTTCTCTTATGCTTTTGGAGCCAGATCGTCAGCATTTGCGTATCCGTGAAGCCAAAGGTTTAAGCGAACAAGTAATAGCCAACACTAGAGTTAAATTGGGAGAGAGAGTTTCTGGCAAAGTAGCCTTACAAGGTCACCCTGTTAGTTTGCCACGTGGTCTGAGTTCTTCCGGAGAAGAGCTGGAAGCAGCCCTTTGCGTTCCTTTAAAAGTTTCCGACAAAGTGATCGGCGTTTTAAATGTGCGCGGCCACAACGATTCCAACGAATTTACCGATGACGATATTGATTTAGCTACTCGCTTAGCTTCCATGTCGGCAGCGGCTATCGAAAATGCCGAATTACACAACAAATTACAAAATTTATTTGTTGAATCAATTACGGCCTTGGCCAACGCCATAGATGCCCGCGATCCCTATACTCGCGGCCATTCTGAACGTGTAGCAGCTTTCTCTGTACTCATTGCTGAGCGTCTGAATTTTACCGCTGAAGAAATTTGGAATTTACGTAATGCAGCTTTATTGCACGATATAGGTAAAATCCGTATTCGCGACAATATTCTCAATAAACCAGACAAGCTCAGCAACGAAGAATACGAAGAGATGCAACGCCATGCGGTCTATGGCGCCGGCATTATGATGCCTGTAAAGAGCTTCCGTCCGCTCATTCCTTATATTTTGCACCACCACGAATGGTATAACGGAGCAGGATATCCTGATCGCAAACGTGGCAACGAAATTCCACTTTGTGCCCGCATTATTTGCGTTGCCGACAGTTTTGACGCCATGACTTCAGATCGCCCTTATCGCAAAGGAATGCCTATAGAAAAGGCTATAAAAATTATCCGCGAAAACAGAGGTTCCCAATTTGATCCCGACATCGCCGATATTTTTATAGAACTCTACTATGAAAATAAGTTGCAACCAATTATGAAAAGCCTCAATAGCACAGGCTCACACGACGCTTTGGAAGGTGACGGACAGCATGACGTCATCACTTCAGACGTTGGAGGCAAAGCTGTTGTCTGGCGCAGCGCCATAAAAGAGGCTATAGAAGCTGTAAAGCACAAAAGGAATAACTAAAAGAAGACTAGCCTTCAAAAATTAAGCTTTTAATTTGTAAGCAAAAACAGTCAAAGCTAATTCGCGAGCTAATTCGGCCGCCAAACGAGAGGTTTGAGCTACGTCTCTTGTTTCCTGATCTTGCACATATACTCCGCACACTTGTACCAAAGGAACGGGGGCACCTTCCAAAGAGCGCAAAGCCTTCAAAAGCTCTCTGGGCTCATAGCCAAAACCAGCTGGACGTTGCACAGCCGGCGCCCACACAGGATCGACAATATCCATATTCAGAATAACTCTGCTTTGCACTCCGTTAAGTTCGGCTAAAGCAGTTTTTATGGCAATATCCAGATCTACTTCATGATTGGCCAATAAGCGCTGATTATATCTGACCCAATCGCACTCTTCTGAAGAGAAATTGCGACTTCCCAAATACCAAACGGTACGTTCTTCTGGCAAAACTCCCTGATTGTAGGCATCACCTATAGACATGCCCATATAGGGAACATTGACAGTAGCTCCTATATATATAGTGGGAAGTTGAAAATCGGCAGAAGTATCGCCAAGCAATAAATTTACGCCATCAAGGCGCTCGTTACTGTCATAAGCTGAGAAATTGGTGAAGCTGCGTCTCAATTTGGGCGAATAGGGAGAGATACCTAGGGAATATTCTCTGATTGCCGCAGCAGTATCGTCAATGCCGTAGATAAGTAAATCGCGCTGCAGGTCAACTTCCTGTTCATAAAGTGCCTCAGTACCTAAAAAACCGACCATCTCAGCTTTCCAACCCTTTGTTTAAATGTGAACATACTTTTCGCCGAGCGAGTTCGCCACGCCAGCCGACGAATCCGCCACCCCCTTTCCACACCAGTTATCCTTTCTCCCCTTCCTTTTTCCTTGCCAATATCCCAAAGAAGATAAGATTCATGCATAAAATAGCATTCTTAATCTGCATATAATATATGGCAAGAAGGATCAATTTATGGTCATGTGGTATAATACAGGCGAATTTTTTTATGTGTTCTGATCAACGCAGCTTTTTCAAAAATTTAGTTGCCGTTTTTGTGTGTCTTACAGCAGTAAGCGCCATTATTTTTTGTGTCAAAGCGGCTCCGGTATGTGCTGAAGAAGGGCGCTACCCGGAGAACTTAGCTTGGCGCTTGGTTACCGAGCGAGAGTTGTCTTTAATCACTCAGTGCCCAGAAGCTTTCCATGAGCGAGAGCATAGCGCTCCTCCCCTTTTTGAAGCTCCTTCCGTCCCTATGGACGGCCTGGAAGTTTTTACCAGTTCCGCTTCAAAAAGCTTCACCTCAAGTACAGTACCTTCTACCTGGGAAGTGCCTCCTTTTGCAGTTATCGGCCCTCCGCTTCCCGAGCAAAAAAAGAGCTCTTCTTCTCAGGTTCAAAGTACTTCTGAAGCTTCTAGCAATTTCAAAAATGCTTTTCGCCCTTCGGATCCTGTAATTGTACCTGCCGTTTTTGGCGAAATTTCGGCCGATTCCGGTCGAGCAGAGTTGCCCGATCCTAATTTGCGCCCTTTAAAAGCACAATATTTGGACAAACTCAATCGACCAGACACTCAAATGCCTACGCCCTTTAGTCTGCGTCGCTACCACACTAAAAGCTTAGGATTTTTCCAAATAGCTCTCTATGGTAACGACAAGGGACTGTTGACAGAACAAACTTATAACACACTTAGAGCAGCAGCTCCCAATTTGCGCTCTCTCAAAGGCTTTGGCTCCAAAGCTTTTATATCTTTCCTCCCTGCTCCAGAGCCAGAAAAGCCTTTCAATTTAGAGACAGCCAAAGGTGAATTTACTTTTTCTGCACTTGAACCTGAAGGAGACGTTCGTTTCGATCAGCTCGATCCGGGGCTGATTAAGTCTAGAACCGCTCCCAGTTTCAATAAAATTCCCGTCACTTCTCTTCCTGAAGGGTTTGATGAGGATTTGCGCCGTCAGTTGA
Organism: Candidatus Saccharimonadota bacterium; assembly: GCA_004554425.1. Classification (GTDB taxonomy): domain Bacteria; phylum Vulcanimicrobiota; class Xenobia; order Xenobiales; family Xenobiaceae; genus Bruticola. The sequence continues at coordinate 12,484 of SFMI01000026.1, forward strand.
CGGCTTCTCAATATAAAAATATCAGGATCGAAGAAGATCCTGCGTCTGGCCAGTCACTTTACGCTGGAGTCAGCTCTGGTAAAGAAGACCAGTCGGATAGTAAATCTGACAAATCTAACGACCAAACTAACAACAGTAACAGTGCTGGGGATCTTTTTGCCGGCAATTTAGCAACGTCTGCCAATGACGCTGATTCTGCGGACTTAAATCCCTTTGCTGTGAAGACTAACTTCTCCAAAGACCTTAAGGGTATGTACGTTATGGAAATCTATTATCCGCAGCAGAGCCTAGTTTGCGAATTAGCTGCCGATACCAGGTTTGCCGATTTACGCGCCATGCTCGATATAGCTCTTTTAGTGCAAGCACGTATGCAAAGGTGGTAATTATCGTCCAATCTCCATAAGCCCGAAGCGACAAAATAAAACGTTTTACGTCTTCAGTGGTCAATAAAGGCATTTTTTAGTGAGAACGGCCCCAGTTAAGTTCTGTTGTTCCTTCTAATGTAGGAACTCCTGTTTCTTGTTGTCTTTTTTTGTAAAAAGGGGTTTATTTTTTGTGCAATTGTGTTAATATAGCGCTTGCATGAGACCACGTATGTCTGCCAGCAACACAGGGAGGTCAGTAGTTGGACGATTCGGTCGTGGAGTTCCGAGACGTAACTCGGCAATATGGCTCTGTGACAGCCGTCAACCGGATGAACTTATCTATTCATCGCGGTGAATTTTTTTCTTTGTTGGGCCCGTCAGGGTGCGGCAAGACGACGACCCTGCGCATGATCGCAGGTTTTGATGAACCCGATAACGGGGAAGTCTTTATAAATGGACAGGAAGTAACTCATCTTCCTCCATTTCAGCGGCAAGTTAATACTGTTTTTCAAAACTATGCCCTGTTCCCGCACTTAAACATTTACGAGAACATAGCTTTCGGTTTGCGCCGCAAAAAAGTACCGGAATCGGAAATTGCCAAAAAAGTCAAATGGGCTTTAGAATTGGTACAGCTTGAAGGTACCGAAAAACGCCAGGTGAATCAGCTTTCGGGAGGGCAGCAGCAGCGTATAGCCTTAGCGCGTGCCTTAGTAAACGAACCCGAAGTGCTCCTTCTGGATGAACCTTTAGCCGCTTTAGATCAAAAACTCAGACGCGAGATGCAATTTGAATTGAAACGTCTGCAGCGCGAGTTGGGTATTACTTTTGTTCTAGTTACTCACGATCAAGAAGAAGCCCTTACTATGTCAGATTCAGTAGCGGTCATTTGCAAGGGTAAGCTAGAACAAGTCGGCTCTCCGGCGGAGATATATAATCATCCTTCCACCAGATTTGTAGCCGATTTTATAGGTACAGCCAATTTCTTGCCGGTGCATATTCGTCAGATTCACAATGGCAAAACAACTGTAAACCTTACCGGGCGCGATATTTTAGTACCTACTCGCAAGGGTTTAGCTGAAGGCAGTTGGGCTGATTTATCTATTAGACCAGAGCGTATCCAAGTATTGAAGGAAGCCTCAGAAGACGGTATCAGCATACCTGGCACAGTTATTGACAGTGTATTTATGGGAGCTCACACACGTATAAATGTGCGTGTGGGAGACAAGTATACAGTTATGGCTGAGCGCCAAAACCAGGATCACTTGTACAATTCTGAGTTTTCCCGAGGCGATTCTGTGTGGCTTAATTGGGGCATAGCCAGCGCCACTCTCCTTCCCCAATCGAACAACAATTAGCAAACCTATTATGAAAAAGCATTCTTTGCGAGTGCTGGCTCCTGACGCCTCTCTTTTGAGCAGGCGTCAGTTTTTAGGATACACAGCCGGTGCCATTCTAGCTATGTGTATGCCTGGCTGCGTATCTTCTTCAGAGCGCAGACTCAACATATACAATTATTCTTACTATATAGCTCCAGATACAGTAAAAAACTTCATCAATCAGACCGGCATTTCTGTAGTCTACGATGAGTTTTCTTCTCAAGATGTACTTTTTGCCAAGCTGAAGTTAGGTGCCGGCTACGATTTAGTAGTGGCTTCAGATTATATGTTGCGTCGTTTGATCCGTCAGCAAATTATAGATACTGTCGACGGCTTCAAATATTACGACGATATGATCGATTTAGTAAAAAAAGAGCCTTGGTCTTCTTTGTGCCGCTATTGTGTGCCCTACCTTTGGGGTACCACTGGCATCGGTTACAACCGCAAGTATGTGAAAAAAATTCCAACTTCCTGGAATGATCTTTGGAATGAAGATTATGTAGGCCGAGTTACTATGCTGGACGAAAAGCGCGACGCTATAGGTGCAGCTTTAATTAAGCTTGGCTATAACGGCAACTCTTGCGATCCCAAGGAGCTGGCTGCGGCCCAAAAAGAGCTTGCCCATCAGAAACACATTTTGCGTCAATATACCAACGATTATATCGACGGTTTGGCTAGAGGCGAAATTTGGTTAGCTCAGGCATGGAGTGGCGATATTTCTCGTGCCAAAGATGCCAATCCCAATATTGATTATATTTTGCCCAAGGAAGGCAGTTTCTTTTTTGTAGATTCTTGGTGCATTCCTAAAGATGCAGCTCATAAGCGTGAGGCTGTTGAGTTTCTTAATTTTGTCATGCAACCGGAAATTATTGCTAAAGTGACTAACTTTACCAGTTATCCCAACACTATCGCAACTTCCATGCCTTACGTCAGCAAAGAATTGATAAATAAGCCTTTAGGATATCCGCCTGCAGAAATGATGAAGCGCACTTTTGCTCAGGACGATATTGGCGCCGAAGAAAAAAATTGGGATAAAATGTGGGAGAATATAAAATTTAAAAACTAATGGCTAACAATAATTTATCTCCTCTCGATAAAACCGAGCAAAAAATCGACGCTTCAAACCACAAAGATAATTTTATAGAAAGCGGACAAGACAATAATTCAAATACGGTGTCGCCAGCCCCGATTAAGCCTGTCAAACAAATGAGCAAAAAGGCCATCGGTATCCTTTTGGTGACGCCTTTTGTGCTTTATATTGTCACTTTCTTCCTATTGCCTTTGGGCTCGGTTATTTCTATGTCTACCCATACAATCAATGATGATTATATGCTAACTTCAGCTTGTAGCTTAGAAAATTTCCGTACCGTATTTAATGCCGACAACTTGCCTATTTTGTTGCGTTCAGCTAAATATGCGGCTTGCACAACTTTATTTTGTTTGTTGCTTGGCTACCCCTTGGCTTGGTATATCGCTCGTTATGGTGGCAAGTATAAGCCTTTATTGCTTATTTTAGTTATGTTGCCTTTCTGGACTTCATACTTAATCCGTATTTTTGCCTGGATGACAATATTGCAAAGTGAAGGCGTCTTAAATACTTTTTTGATCAGCGTAGGCTTAATATCCGAACCGCTAAACTTATTAAATACACACTTTTCAGTTATATTAGGTTTAACTTACGGATTTTTGCCTTTCGCCATTTTGCCTCTTTATGTATCTTTGGAAAAATTGGATATGTCTCTTCTGGAAGCAGCTGCCGATTTAGGAGCTCCTCCGAGCGAAACTTTCTTTAAAGTAATTTTTCCTCTCTCTTTGCCAGGTGTTACTGCGGCCAGTTTGCTCACTTTTGTGCCGGCCATGGGCGATTTTGTCACTCCCGACGTTTTGGGCGGAGTCGATACTATGATGATTGGCAACCTTATTCAGCAACAATATTTGGCCTTTTTCAATTGGCCATTGGGCTCAGCTTTATCTTTGGTATTAATGGGCATTATGCTCCTCTCTATTTTGGCCTTCCTTAAAATGTCCAACTCTATGGAGTCTTTGGTATGAGTGTACCTCGCCTTTCCGAAAAAAAACCTCCTTGGTACTTGCGCTTGCATACTTTGTGCGTGTACCTATTCTTATATGCTCCTATTATTGTTTTGGTGCTTTTCAGCTTCAATACTGATAGGCGCAACACAACTTGGCAAGGCTTTACTTTGGATTGGTATTTTAGCCTTTTCCAAAACGAAACTATTTTACGCGCTTTAGGCAACAGCTTAAAAGTAGGCTTATGTGCCACATTTTTTGCTACTTTAATAGGCTCATTGGCCGCTTTGGGCTTATCGCGCTATGAATTTAAGGGGCGAGGCTTAGTCGGCTCCTTAGTATTTATTCCCCTAGTTGTTCCCGAAATAGTTATGGCTATTTCTATTTTGACGCTTTTCCTCAGCTTAGGCGTTAAATTGTCATTATTTACAGTAATTCTGGCCCATATTGCTTTTTGTATTGCTTACGTAACAATTACTGTACGCACTCGCTTAGCCGGCCTCGACCCTTCTCTAGAAGAAGCGGCCGCCGACTTGGGAGCTACTCGCTGGGAAACTTTCCGCCTGGTCACCCTGCCCCAAATTTGGCCCGGTATAATTTCTGGCGCTCTCCTCTGCTTTACGCTTTCCTTTGACGATTTTGTCATTACCTTCTTCAACGCCGGCGTAGGCGCAGGCAACTTACCTATGGCTGTGCACTCCATGCTAAAATTCGGTGTTACTCCGGAAATAAACGCTATTTCTACTATTATGCTCGTTTTCAGCATATCCTTAATGGTAGTTTATACCTTTATTGATCGCCCGAAATCATAATAGCGCCAAGTGCAATATTGGCACGAGCGCAGAACCGTCAAAGCCGCCTATCGCTAAAGTGATGGCGGCTTTATTTTTAATTGAAAGTAACTTTTATTTTTCGCCAAAAAAATCACTTGTACCATATTTGCTATTGACATATATTGGTAAAAGTTATAGTATGTGGTTACTTTCTTGTACCACAACGAGAAACATTTAGGTTGCTATGATCAGGTAGTATACCTTAAAGCAACGGCCCGGCCGCACGTTTTTCGTGTGACCGGGCCGTCTTCTTTTAACCATATTTTGTTCAGATATTTGCGATCTGGGCCTGATATGCAGTAGCTAAACGACCGACTTTTGCTTTTTTTTGACAGCTTATAAATTAGGTGCGAAAGTTGGCTGAAATATAGCGGCCTTCTAATTAAGGGCACCTTTTTAGAAGGAGAGATATATGCATTACATTTTGGGCCTAGATATTGGTATTACATCAATTGGCTGGGCAGTTATTGAGAGCGACCAAGACGGGGTTCCATTTAAAATTGCTGATTTAGGCGTACGCATTTTCAAAGCCGCCGAACAGCCCAAAACTGGCGCCAGCTTAGCCTTACCCAGACGCAGTGCTCGTTCTCTAAGACGTCGCTTGTGGCGTAAAGCTCATCGCAAAGAGCGCATTAAGCTCCTTTTAGACAAAGTTGGCCTTATTAGCAAAAAAAATTTAGAAAAACTGTTCTCAGCTTCAAGTTTCGAAAAAGACGTTTATACTTTACGTGCTGAAGGCTTAGATCGCAAGCTCAATAACGAAGAATGGGCCCGTGTTCTCTATCATTTAGCCCAGCGTCGCGGTTACAGATCGAGCAGTAAAGCGGAAGAAGCAGATAAAGACAATAAAGAAGCTGGAAAATTACTTAATGCCGTTAAAAGCAATTCCGACAAGATGAAGCAAAATAATTTCCGCACAGTTGGCGAAATGTTTTGCAAAGATAACAGCGATTTATTCCAAGTAAAAGATGGTAGCGGCCACATTGTAGGACGCAAGACTCACAACACCTCAGGCGTTTACGATCTTACTATAGCTAGAAATTTAATTGAAGCAGAAGTACACAAACTTTTTGCTGCTCAAAGGCAATTGGGTAATGCTTTTGCTACTGAAAGTATAGAAAATGAGTATTGCGAGATACTTCTTTCCCAACGCCATTTTAGCGACGGCCCCGGTGGCGAGCGCACTTTTAAATTTGATTTGCGCGGTAATTGTACTTTCGAGAAAGACGAATTGCGAGCTTTTAAAGCTTGTTACACCTTTGAGTATTTCAAATTATTGCAGGATATAAATCATCTGCGCATCATTCCTGAGTATAGAAAAGGTTCTGCTAAGCAAATTCGTCCTCTTACGCCAGAAGAGCGACAAAAGATTATCGATTTGTGCCTAAAATCTCCCGGTCTAGACTTTAGCAAATTGCGCAAAGAGTTAAAACTTGAGGATGATGAGCTCTTTAACCGAGTAAGTTACGATGTCAAAAAGAAAAAGGGCAAAAAGAAAGACACTGAAGAGCAATCAGAAGAACAATTAACTCCCGAACAACAGCGTCTTAAATGCGAAAAAGCTGCAAAGTTCCAGCAGATGCAATCCTATCATGAGATATGCAAAGCGTTGGATAAAGTTGCCAAAGGTACTATTAGCAAACTTTCTCATGATCAATTGGATGCAATTGGCGAAGCTCTCAGTCTTTATAAAGCTGACGACAAGCGCCGCGAGCGTTTAGAGCAGATCGGCCTTAGCAACGAAGAGATAGAAGCTTTGCTGCCACTTGATTCTACTAAAGCTGGTAACTTATCTTTAATAGCTATGCGCAAGCTCATTCCCTACTTAGAGCAAGGTTTAACTTACGACAAAGCTTGTGAACAAGTGTACGGCGATCATCGCGCTCAGTATAATGGTGAGCGTATGCCATTGCTTTCTTTTGGCAAGCTTAAAGAAGAAGGCGCCTTGGATTCAGTAAATAATCCAGTCGTCTTGCGTGCCATTGCCCAAACTTTTAAGGTAGTAAATGCCATTATTCGCCGCTACGGTTCGCCCCAAGCTATTCATATTGAATTAGCTAGAGATATGAAGCGCAACTTTACAGATCGCCAAGATATTAAAAAGAAGCAGATCCGTTTGAATCCGGTGCTCTTATTTGGCATGTGCCTTATAGCAAGTGTTTTGACGATAGTTATAACAATAAAGTTTTAGTCTTTTCTTCAGAGAACCAGAGCAAAGGCAACCGTCTGCCCTTAGAATATATGTTAGCTGAAGGCGACGAAGACAAGCTTGATAATTACGTTACTTTAGTTGAAGCCTTTATTAAAAATACTCGTAAGAGACAGAGACTTTTAAAGCCTTGTTTAACTGCTGAAGACAGCAGCGATTGGAAAGAGCGCAATTTAACCGACACTCAGTATATTACTAAAGCTGTAGCCGATATTTTACGTAACTATTTAGCTTTTGAAGAAGACTCACCTTTTGCTAAAAAGCCGGTTCGCTCTATAAATGGCGCCGTTACTGATCAAGTACGCAAGCGCTTAGGCTTGCAAAAACATCGTGAAGAAGGCGACTTACACCACGCTATGGATGCAGCCGTTATAGCTGTAACTACTGACGGCTATATTAATAGAATTAGTCGTTACACTCAACGTCGCGAGTTTGGCAAGCGCATTGGCTGCTATAAAGACAAACAAACCGGCGAAAAGGTTGAAATTGAAAAGCAAAAAGGACAAGCTCCTTTGTATGTTGACCCAGAAACTGGCGAAAAACTGACCGAACAAGCGTTTGATCAAAAATATGCTCCTACTTTCCCTGCCCCTTGGCCAGAATTTACTAAAGAATTAAAAGCCAGAATGGCCCCCAACGCCGACGAAGCTATTCGCCAGCTTTATTTACCTAGCTATGGCTCTGAAGAAATAAAGCCTATCTTCGTTTCGCAAATGCCGAATCGTAAGGTTAGCGGCCAAGCTCACGCCGAAACTATTCGCAGCGCCAGGGTAGATGTAGATGAAAGCGGTAAGGAGCGTATAATTGCCGTAGCCAAAACGCCTTTAACTAGCTTGAAGCTCGATAAAGACGGAGAAATTGAGAATTACTATATGCCTAGTAGTGATCGCTTACTTTATGAAGAGCTTAAAAACCGTTTAAAGGCTTACAACAGCGCTGAACAAGCATTCAAGGAACCAGTGTATAAACCCAAGAAAGACGGCAGCCAAGGCCCTCGAGTTTATAAAGTCAAAACTTATAAGCCAACCACTTCCAACGTAAAAGTAGCTGGCGGTATTGCTGACAATGGCAGCATGGTTCGTATCGACGTCTTTCACATCAAAGAAGGTAAAGATAAGGGCTATTACTTTATCCCCATTTATGTAGCCGATACGATTAAGAGAGAGCTGCCACAAAAAGCGGTAGTTGCGGCTAAGCCTATCGATCAATGGAAAGAAATGGATGATAAAGATTTTATTTTCTCATTGTATCCTGGAGACTTGGTGAGGGTTGAACATAAAAAAAATATAGTATTTCAATCTACAGATAAAAATAGTAGTGACACAATATCTTGCAAAAACTTGCTGACTTATTACTCAGGCGCCAATATTGCAAAAGGCTCAATTACGATTACCAACCACGATCGCAGTTATATAGTGCACGGACTAGGTATCAAAACTCTGCAATCACTTGAAAAATACGAAGTTGATGTTTTAGGCAACTACCACAAAGTGCGTTTGCCGGAAAAGCGTCAAACTTTCAACTTGAAATATAGCCAGAAGAAGCGATAGCTAGTGGAGGGCCGGTGGAGTTTAAGTCTGTTTATATAGCCAATCCGGCCCGCCTGACGGTGCGCCGAGAGCAACTGGTAATAACTCAAGATAGTGAAGTTACCATTCCTATGGAAGATATTACCAGTTTGTTAGTTGAATCGCGTCAAGTTTCCGTTACTTCAACTGCCTTGCAAAAGCTAGCTGAATATGAAGTGACCGTTTACTTTTGCGACGAACAACACTTGCCCTCGGCCCTCCTCTTGCCTTTAAATTCTCATTGCCGACAACTAAAAGTATTACAAGCTCAAATAGCTCTCACTAAACCTCGCCAGAAACAACTTTGGCAGCAAGTAGTAGCCGCTAAAATCAATAACCAAGCCAAATGTTTGGAGCTATTGCAAAACAATGGCTACCTTTACTTGCGAACTTTAGCTAAGCAAGTGCGTCCAGGCGATCCCAATAACTTGGAAGCTATGGCCGCTGCTTTTTACTTTCCTAACCTTTTTGGAGTGAATTTCACTCGCGAACTTCCCTGTCTAATTAACAGTGCTCTAAATTACGGCTATTCTATAGTGCGCGGCGCTGTAGCTCGCAATTTAGTTACTCGCGGTTTAGAGCCTTGTTTAGGCATTTTTCACCACAGTCAGCTTAATCAATTTAATCTGGCTGACGACCTTATGGAACCGCTGCGACCTCTAGTCGATCTTTTTGTAGCTTCCAAGCTTAAAAGTGAAGACGAAGAGCTGACCCCCACTATCAAAAAACAACTTTTCAACCTTACCAACTATATGTTAAAGCAAGGCCCCAAGCGCTATCGCTTAATTTCTGCTATTGGAAAAATGGCCGATAGTTTTAAACGCGCTTTAACTGACAAAAGTGAAATTTTAGAACTTCCCGAGCTTATACCTTTGGAGTCTTATAAATATGAGTAAGCTTATGAGAATGATCGTTTTTTTTGATTTACCGGTGCAAACTAAAACTCAACGCCAAGCGGCCACCAAATTTCGCAATTTCTTGCTTAAAGATGGCTACTATATGGTACAATTTTCCGTCTACGCTCGCATTTGCAATGGTTTTGATTCCGTAAATTTGCACGAAGAGCGCTTAAAAAAAAATATCCCCGAGCGTGGCCTAATTCGTTTACTTACAGTTACAGAGAAACAATACGGCAATTCCAAAGTATTGTTAGGCCCGCGCAACGTCAAAACTGGCGATTCTTTATTTTGTGAAGAGCAAATCTTCACTTTTTTTTCAAGCTCCCAGAGCGCAATTTCCGCTTTTTTATCGGCAATTACGCTCCGTCTATTATACCACAACGAGACTCAAAAGGGAGCTACAACAGCTTTTATTCTTGTGTCAATTTTGTCTTGATTATACCACAACGAGACTCAAAAGGGAGCTACAACAAGCCCAATCGCGTCAATAGCCGCAGTAAAATTATACCACAACGAGACTCAAAAGGGAGCTACAACAAAACTTAATTGCATCAGCGAAAAGCCTTTATTATACCACAACGAGACTCAAAAGGGAGCTACAACGTTCATGAATGGTATTATGCTTACGCTTAGATTATACCACAACGAGACTCAAAAGGGAGCTACAACACCATGTCAAAAGTGCCGCATAACGTCCAAATTATACCACAACGAGACTCAAAAGGGAGCTACAACTTAGCGCTGAAGTCAGTAAATTTAGAAATAATTATACCACAACGAGACTCAAAAGGGAGCTACAACATTGTACAGTTTGCCGTCGCTTATTTCCAAATTATACCACAACGAGACTCAAAAGGGAGCTACAACAAACTCCCTGCCTGCTTGTGTACAAAAGAAATTATACCACAACGAGACTCAAAAGGGAGCTACAACGCTGAAGATAAGGCAGAGCTGGAGCACGAAATTATACCACAACGAGACTCAAAAGGGAGCTACAACGGTTCCTACAACGGTTCACAGAATCAACTAAGGCATATCAGCATTATACCACAACGAGACTCAAAAGGGAGCTACAACTTCGCTTATTTGCTCTTCAAGTTTCTTCTTATTATACCACAACGAGACTCAAAAGGGAGCTACAACAAAATCCTGGCCCGCTTTTGTCTTGAAAAAATTATACCACAACGAGACTCAAAAGGGAGCTACAACGCCTACCTATGCGGAGCTATTAGCTGAACAATTATACCACAACGAGACTCAAAAGGGAGCTACAACCCATAGCTCCGCCGCTGTCGTCAAAGATAAATTATACCACAACGAGACTCAAAAGGGAGCTACAACATTGATATGAATATCAAGGGCTAAATCGGGATTATACCACAACGAGACTCAAAAGGGAGCTACAACATAAACTCCTTTTTCACAGGCATATAATTTATTATACCACAACGAGACTCAAAAGGGAGCTACAACCAACAAGAAACTTTAGAGAGCTATAACACATAAAATTCCAAGGTACTAGAACGGCGCTTACGATCCTACTGTAGCCAGAAATATTATATCACAACGCAAAAAGTTTGTGCACTTCTGCCTCGATATTGTACCACAACGATAAGTGTTAGGGAACTACAAACACCAAGGTAGTTGTCCATTCTGGTATTATGTTGTACACCCACACCGTAAAAGCTACAACGAAAAAAGCTCCTCTAGCTGTTGTTAAGCTAAAGGAGCTTTTCAGAAGGAAGAATTTCTTCTCACCGTAGTAGCGAGCAAGAAATATTTTTTTAACAGAGCCAAGAATCAGACTCGAACTGACGACCTGCTCATTACGAGTGAGCTGCTCTACCAACTGAGCTACCTTGGCAACCGCCGGTATTATACCATAAAAATTAGTTCTGGCAATAGCATGTCGGCCAAAGATTTGCGTGGCGCCCTTGACTAAAAGGGCCGGACGGAAAACAAAGCGAAAGCTCAGAGCGATTTTTGACAAACTTCGCAAAGGAGACTCTTATTACAATGGAGCTGACACACAATTGGCTTAAATTTAAAGATTTGTTCTTCCACGATGTAGAAAGCGGCCTCTCTTTAGATATTAGCCGCATGGGCTTAGATGACGAGTTTTTCGCTTCTATGGAAGAACCTATGCAAAAAGCCTTCCAAGCTATGCGCGAATTGGAAGCCGGCGCTATCGCCAATCCTGACGAAAACCGCATGGTCGGCCACTATTGGCTGCGTAATTCCGATTTGGCTCCCCAAAAAGAGCTTAAAGAAGAAATAGACACTACTTTTGAAAGCATTTTGGACTTTGCTTCTAAAGTACATAATGGCGAAATTCGTCCCGAACGCGCCGAACGTTTTACTACTATTCTTTCTATCGGTATCGGTGGTTCAGCTTTGGGCCCTGAGTTCGTGGCCTCAGCCCTCTCTACTCCCGACGATCCTATGCGCATCTACTTCTTCGACAATACCGATCCCGAAGGCATCGACCATGTATTGGATCAAATCGGCGAAGAATTGCGCCGCACTCTCTGTGTAGTTATTTCTAAATCGGGCGGCACTAAAGAAACCCGCAACGGTATGTTGGAAGCCCAAAATGCTTACGACCGCCTCGGCCTCCACTTCGGTCGCCACGCCGTAGCCATTACTGGTAAAGACAGCCAATTAGATAAATACGCTCAAGCCAACCAATGGCTGGCCCGCTTCCCTATGTGGGACTGGGTTGGCGGTCGTACTTCCGAGCTTTCCGCCGTCGGTTTACTGCCGGCCGCTTTGGAAGGCTTCGATATTGACGACATGCTTAAAGGTGCTGCCACTTGTGATGAACTCACTCGCAGTACCGTTACTAAGCGCAATCCTGCTGCTCTCTTAGCTTTGGCTTGGTTTAAAGCTACCAATGGCAAAGGCGAAAAGGATATGGTTATCCTCCCCTACGCCGACCGTTTAATGCTCTTTAGCCGCTATTTGCAGCAATTGATTATGGAATCTTTAGGTAAAGAAAAAGATCTTAGCGGCAAAGTAGTCAACCAAGGCATTACCGTCTACGGCAACAAAGGGAGCACGGATCAGCACGCCTACGTACAGCAATTGCGCGACGGCGTCAACAATTTCTTTATCACTTTCATAGCTGTACTTAAAGATAGACACAATATATCTATGGAAGTAGAAGACGGCGTCACTACTGGCGACTTCCTCTCCGGCTTCTGGCAAGGTACTCGCCAAGCTTTAACCGAGAGCGGCCGCGCTTCTATGCTTATTTCCATTCCGGAAGTAAATGCTTTTACCGTCGGTTTGCTCATTGCTCTTTATGAAAGAGCTGTCGGTTTCTACGCTTCTTTAGTAAATATCAACGCTTACCACCAGCCCGGTGTGGAAGCTGGCAAAAAAGCGGCGGGCAAAATTTTAGAGTTACAAGCCAAAGTAGCTAGCACTCTTAAAGAAACTGGCCGTGCTATGGACGCTTTGGAAATAGCCGAAGCTTTAGATATGAAAGACAACGCAGAAGCCATTTTCCATATTGCCAGACACTTGGCTGCCAACTCTCGTTTGGGCATTACTGCTGATAATTTGAGTGCCGAAGCTAAGTTTGTTTACGACAAACATTTAGACTTCTAGCACACTAATCCACATTACTATTTGATAGAGCTGCTTTCTGTTAAAAAAATTTTTTTAGCAGACAAGCAGCTTTTTTACTTTTTTTTAGTGTTAAAAAGTGAAAATATATGAAAATTTAATGATATTTTTGTGCCAATTAGCAGGACAAAGGGTATAGCATTTAAGAAGGGGGCGCCGATCAGCGACTTGTTTGCTGTACGAATCGATTATCGATTTATATAGCAAACAAATGCCGATCTTCGCATTTTCTCTCTGAAAATAGCCCGAAAACAAAACGTTAAAGGAAAAGTATAGTTGCGGTGTCTATAAATAAGCGTTATATACCTGCTCTTATAATAGCATCTATGCTTTGTTTGGGATCGTTGGCTTGGGCCAACCCCGAAAATGAAGCACAAAATGTAACTGCAAATAATTTTCTTACTTTAGCTCAAGCTACAGAAGCAGACGGGTTTATTACCCATACCAACTCTGATTTGAGCGACGGGCATACCAGATGCGGTTGGAGTATCCGTATCCCCAAAACTTGGGTTTCCATTCCGGATATTACTCCTGGATGGCCTATTGCGGAAGGCTGGCGAACTCCAGATGGCAAGACTAGTATAATCATAACTTGGCTCAAAGATGTCAATGAAGATGAATACGCAACCTTGCGCAATCGGCGCTATCTGGAATCTTCAGAGAAGATTGCGGGACAAACGTGCAAATTCTTCCGCAAAATAAACGGCCCGACTTTTGAACAGATACTTTATATAAAACATCAAGGGAGTTATTATCGCATAGCTGCCTTCGGCACTACGCAAAATAAAGCTGCCTTGCAAAAGGCTATGGAGAGCTTTAAGTTTTTAGTCCCCGGCATAAAAGGTGCCGAGACTCAAACTTATACAAATGCCAATTTGGCTATTAGTTTTTCCTTGCCCCACGGATCGAATTTGATAGCTGAGCTTTCAGCTCACGGCGTCAATATTTTCAATTCTGCCAAAAAGAAAGTGGCTTCTTTAACTCCGCGATCTTTTACCGCTCAGCCTGGCCAATCTTTCAGAGGCATAGCTAGGCAAATCGGGCGCGAAGTTATTCCCGAAGCTTCCAAACTGACTCGCTTTGAGCCCTATCAAATAAGCGGACAAACCGGCTACTTAGTTGTTTGGGAAACCTCTAGCGGCCAATATATCGGACCGATCATATATGTGCCGTACAAACACGGTTCTTACAACGTTCTGGAACTAGAATCCGAAGATTCTCAATCTTTGGAACAGTTCTTCAAAATTGCGAACACACTCAAAGTCGATACTTCTTCAGTCTACTGATCTAGTATCAAAAGCACGAAAGCAGCAAGAGTGGATGCTTGAGGTAAAAAAGCACTCTCTAAGCGAGCTAAAATTTGTATGAATGGGATGGACTGATAGATATGGCTAATGTAAAGTTAAAGTTGTTGTATGTGTTAAACTTACTGCTCGACAGCGACGAACACCACACCATTAACGCTACCCAAATCGTCAAACAATTGGCGAAAGAGCACGGTATAAACACCGAACGTAAGTCAGTTTGCCGCGATATCGCTACTTTGCAAACTTACGGACATGATATTATTGCTGACCGCGATAAACGTAAAGGCTGGTACTACGGAAAACGCCGCTTTGATACTTGGCAAATTCGCTTGTTCTTAGATGCTATCGCCAGTGCTTCTTTTATTCCCAAGAATGAATGCAAACGCATCAGCAACGAATTGATTAAAGAGCTTGGCCCCGACGACAAGCGCATGTTCCGCGAGTTGCTCCCTACCGTTTACAATTCTCGCAAAGTAGTCAACAGCAAACTCAAAGATGTTCTTTGTGAAATTTTGCAAGCTATTGCTTGGGAAAGAGCCGTTGAATTCCAGGTTTATTCTTACAATAAAGTCTTTAAGAGCGTCCTTAAACGCGGCAGTTTAGTTTACAAAGTAGATCCCTACTCCTTAGTATGGATCAATTCTAACTACTATTTAGTAGGTATCAAAGAGGGAGAGAACTTCCTCCGTTATTTCCGCTTGGATCGTATCGCCAATCCTCATACTACGGGCACTCCTCGCCGCAACGCTTCTGAAGTTTTAGGCGAAGATTTCGACAAAGCCTTGCAGCGCTTTACCCAAGATACTTTCCACGGCAGCAACGATCGTTCATTTGAAAATGTAACTATCAGATTCAAAGACGAGAGCTTTGCCAATATGTTTGTAGATCGTTTCGGTTTGCCTAGCAAAGTGGTGGAAAAAGACGATTGGGTCTTCGCTACTATTGACAAAGTAGACTATACAAATGCTGTCAGAGCTTGGTTGATTAGTTACTCCAGTGCTTTTGCCGTAACTGCTCCTAAAGAGCTTAAAGATCTCGTTATTAAAGATCTTCGCAGCGGTTTGGAAAATTACGAAAAGTCCGAAGG
>SFMI01000157.1 GCA_004554425.1 Candidatus Saccharimonadota bacterium
CAAAAGCGAATCTACGGACATTTCCATATTTGTTGAAACAAAACGCAAAGCAGCTTTACGATCATTATCAACTAAAGATGCTTTAGCAAAAGCCAAAGACAATTCTTGAGGAGAAAGTGTACTCAAATTGCTATCAGTAGAAACTGACAAGCTGCGGCAAGCCCACAAATTGCTAAGCAATATCAAAAGACAAATACTAAGCAACCAACGCCAAGAAGAGCGAAATATTTTTTTATTTTGACAACAGCTCATTTATACAACTACTCTCCTACAACTAAAGTGAAAGGCGCGGCCTGAGCACACTCAAAAGGTGCATTGTCAAATCGCAATAGAGCAGGTTTAGCTGTAAATTCACCTTGATAGACTAACTTGCCCTTAAGTTTAAAAATGTGCTCTCCCTTAGGCAAAGACGTTACATACAAACGATTGGCTTGCTTGTTAAAGTGAGCATTGAGATCTTCCAAACCTTCAACCTGCGAAATTTCCCAACCGCCCAAATATGGCAAATCGATGACAGCGTAACGCTTATTCTCCTTGGTATGAACTTTAAGGCTAATAAAAGACGTGTCACCCAAACATCCAAAAACGCCCTCACCTACAGGATGAACTTCACCTTTTTGTGATTCGATAATTTTGCACTCACTGTTTATAAAGAAGGGAGCTTGAGCTACAGAACTTATGTAAGTAACAGGAGCTTCTTTTCTGTAGCCAACTTCAGGCAAACCATGCACAGTAAGACTTTCATGAACATGTGCCCAAACCAAATCATTGCCACTTTTAATAATCTTTACATTTAAAGGACTATCTGGTAATTGAGCTACACTTAAAGAGAAAGATCGGTGCCAATCGTCTTTTTCGGCTAAACTATTGTCACTATCTAACTCGTTGCCATTTATCCAAATACCGTAACTAAACTCCTTAGGAGCTTCATAGAAACGATACATATAAGCGGATATGGCCTCCAGAGCAGCTAAAGTATCTGATGGAGTGTTCCAAGCCTGACCACAACGGTTGGCTAACAACCAATTGAGCAAAGCTTGGCTTCTAGCATTGTCACCTTCCAAACTTAAATTGGTTATCAGAGCCAAGGCGGTAGTTTTGCAATCGCTGAGTATAGAATCGCCAGGATAAAAAGCAGATTCAACTTTCAATTCGCCTTCACCGACGAAAGATGAAGTCTCGGCCATATGGTTACGCTTTAAAGCAGCTTTCCAAAGGCGTTTGGCTTCACCACGCCGATTATTTAAATCTAAATAGCGCACCAAAGCAATGAAGGCTGGATTGTTCAGCTTGTCGACACTATGCAAAGCTTTGTCCAAATCAGCAGCGGAAATTTTAGGTTCTTGGAAAGCCAAACTTAAAATCAAACGCTCATCTAAATTCAGACCTAAGCGCACCCTTTGCAAATAGGCTTCACTAACTTTTATCAAAGGTTCAACTTCACTAACTCCAGTTTCACGCAATGCATTTAGGTAACGCACTGTCATAGCTGTGTAAATTGGATCGGAAGCCAATCCGGAACGCCAGCCAAAGCCACCATCTTTATTTTGAGCCATTTGCAAAGAGAGCAAACTGTCTTGAGCCTGTTCGGGAGAAAGGCTGAAACAAGCTGGAATTTTTAAATTGTGCTTCATAAAAGGAGCGCTGCAAATTACCGGAGAGACCCAGTATGCAAGCACAGCTTCGCTATTATTGGCAGACAAATTGCTCAGACTATGTACTGAAGAAGCCAAAACTCCGGCCGTTCCATTCATAATCTCAATATTCAAATTGCGATCAAAAACACGTCCAATGAAATCTTTGCGGAAGCTATCCAACTTCAAATCGGATTCCCGGCGCAAAAGAGCACTAGCATCTTGGGAGTAGACAGTAACTAAAGGCAAAACTTCCACTGGCTGCGTATAGCGCTCAATTCCATGGTCGCCCTTAAGTTCGACTACAATGTTGCTAGCTCCGGGCAAACCACTCTTAACCATGAAGTTAAAAGCGATGCTTTCATGCGCCTTCAGAACAATTTTTCCATTTCCATCAATTTCTGAAGTAGGCCGATTATCTTGCACCAATAATACGGAAGTATCTTCAGCTTTTACAGACATAGCAAAGCTTAGATCTTTGTCAGTGCAATTTTGCAATTTGACGCTATACTTGGCAAAATCGCCTCGGTTTATAGCCGCCGGCCCCTCTATAGTTGTTTCAATATTTTTCTTCAAAATAAAAGGCAATATGGTTTGGCCAACTTTACCATCTTCAGTTACGCCGGTAACTAACAATTTCCAGTAACCTTCTTCGTTGGGCATAACCACAGAACACGCAGCTGCACCACTATCTGGAGCAGTTCTTACCTTGGCAGCTTCTATACAAGTATTTTCGGGATACAAAATTACCGGTATAAAATCGACTAAGTTGTCAGTAACCTTATTTTGCTCTTTGGCATTGAAACCTACAGATGTACTTCTTGCACCAGCAGGAGAACAAAAAGCATTAAAAATACTATCTTGGCATAAGTATGGCTGCTCTTCCGGGCCAATAAGACGCACATTGAGTAAGCTGACTAAACGGTTCCCCTTGTTATCCAAGGCTACTAAATTTAAATCGGCTGCTTGACCACTTACAGGATGGACAGCCCATGAAGCTTTTATATTAAAAACTTGCTCCGCATCGTGCACATAAACAAATTCTTCAGCTTTTTTAAAGTCACCATTCAGATAAGCCAAAGCTGTAATTTTTACAGCTGGAGAAAATTTCTTTTTAAATGGCAAAGTGAGAGATGCATGGCCGTCGGTAAGATCTACTACATAACGACTTAAAATTCCATCTCTATCAAGAATGAGCAAAGCTTTTTTTACATTTTTAGGGGCGTATAATCTGATTTTATTTCTTTCACCAGCCTCTATAAAATGCTTAGCGATGTCTATATCAAAGTTCTCGCCATCACCAGCAGATACAAATACAGAAGTTCTAGCTTGCAGCTTAGTTACATCAAAGTTGCGATCCTTAGCCCAAGCATTTTCAACTCTACCTAAAGCACGAACTGAGATAACATAACGACCTTGTACGCTCGGCTGCCAAGTAAATAAGCAACAACCTTTACTATCGGAAGTAAATTTGCCTATATCGATAGATTCACCATTTTCACTCAAAGCGGAAACTTCAAATTTAAGGTTAGCTAAAGGCATTCCGGAAAAATCAGAAGCCTGAACCAGATACTGAGCAAAAGAGTTGGCTCTTATTTCCTGAGGGCCATTTAAGCTTAAGAAGCTCGGAGCAGGGACTATCGAGAAGCTGCAAACCGAACGGTAGAGACGATTTTTGGCTCCCCTAGTCGCAGCCTGAACACGAACAACAGCCAATTGTGCTTCACTGCCAATTGAAGACGGGCAAGTAAACCTTACTTGAGCCTGACCGGCCAAATTAGTATTAGTTTTGAGAGCGGGCAACTTAGCAGAAGAGGTAAAACTAGAATCGGCCTCCACTCCCAAGCTTCCTACTCCGTAGCCGACTTTAGCTTTTACCTGACAGACGCTAAAGCTTAAAGTTACTTCTCGGCCGGTTATAGGCAAACCGTCCTTATCAGTTAAGGACACGTTGAGTGAAACATCCTGTCCTACAGTGAAAAAGGGACTACCAGGTTCAACTTTAAACTTTACATCGGTATAGTCAGGTAAAGCGCTAGCTAAACCGCAACTGGCTATCTTAGCGCCATGACTATCCTCTAACACGAGTACATAAGGCTCGCGAGGTAATTTTTTAGGGATTTCGATTACTCCACTGAGCGTACCGCTAAAGCCCAAAGCAGCTTTAGATTTGGCTACAGTGTCATTGTGTAGAGAACGTAAACTTACTTGAAAAACTTCTTTGGTATTTTCACTTAAAGCAGAACCGCTAAAAATATCGCGAAGCACA
>SFMI01000158.1 GCA_004554425.1 Candidatus Saccharimonadota bacterium
CAATACGTTAAAACCGTCAACTTTTAAGAAAGCACCAAAGCCGGCAATAGCAGAAGCGCCAAATACGTTGACGCTAGACTGAATCAAAACATTGGAGAGAGATATTACCATATTTTGGATACCGGTAGGTAAACCGATAGCTACAATGCGTCCGGCCATTTTTTTTCTGATGACTAAGTGTTTGAGATCCACTTTGTAATCGGCAGAAGTACGCATAAGAAAAGCTATAGTCAAAATAGCGGAAACCAATTGGCTGATATTCGTTGCCCAAGCGGCTCCAGCTACGCCTATCTTGAGCCAAACAATTAAAACTACGTCCAAAACAATGTTGGTGACGGCAGCTACACCTAAGTAGATTAAAGAGCGTTTGGAGTTACCTGCAGCGTTCATAATACCGGCGGCCATATTATAGATAGTACCAAAAAGCATACCGCCGCAGTAAAGTTTCAAATACTCGACTGCTTCAGGCATAATACTTTCCGGAGTATCCATCCAAACTAATAAAGGACGAGTAAAAACTATACCGCCTACTGTCATAAGCAAGCCGACTAAAACCGAAATGGCTAAAGCGGTATGCACAGCCAAATTGACGCCTCGTTTGTCGCCAGCTCCCAAATACTGAGCTACAATTACGCCTGAACCGACCGACAAGCCTTGGCTAAAAGCGATAATCAAGAAGATAAGGGAAGCACTGGAGCCAACCGCTGCCAGAGCGCCGCTGCCAACATAGTTGCCCACGATAATAGAGTCAACCGTGTTGTACATTTGCTGTAAAAAGTTACCTAAGATTAACGGAATAGAGAAAAACAGTATGCTCTTAACGATACTGCCTTCCGTCATTAAAGCTGTGTCTGAATTTGTATGTGCATGTATAGTTCGATGTATCATATCTCTTTAACTCCGCCCAGAGTATGGCACTTTTAGGCAAATATGTAAAATATGTATACAGAATAATGAACTATAGCTATAAGGTATGATAAGATGGCAATATCGAGTTAAGCGGAGGCAGGTACTTTGGATATACGTTTATTGCGTTACTTTTTAGCTGTAGCTAGAGAGGGCAATATAACTAGAGCGGCTGAATCGTTGCATATAGCACAACCTTCACTATCTAAACAAATGATGGAGCTTGAAGATGAGCTTGGCAAACAACTTTTCATTCGCGGCAAACGCAAGATTACTTTAACTGAAGAGGGCAGCCTTTTGCGTAAACGCGCGGTAGAAATTGTCAATTTGTGCGACAAAGCCAGGCGCGAAATTGCTCAAGATAGTGCCAGAATAGGCGGAGAAGTTTCTATAGGCGGCGGGCTCTCTCTTATTGTTGCAGAAGCAATTTATCGCATGTCCGCAAAATACCCCAATGTGAAATTTCAATTTATCAATGGCGACGCGGAAAAAATTACCGAATATTTGGAACATGGCACTTTAGATTTTGGCGTTTTTATTGAACCTGTAGATATTGCTAAATATGAACATTTGGTTTTGCAAGAGATAGCTTGCTGGGGCCTGCTTATGCGTCGTGATTGTGCTTTAGCTAAAAATACTTTTATTAGGCCCAAGGATATAGAAGATATTCCGCTTATTATGCCCCAGCGCGTCGGTTTACAGCGCGAACTTTCCTTGTGGTCGGAAGTTGAATTAGAAAAGCTCAATATTATAGCTACTTTTGATTTGCTTTTTAATACGCCTATGCTTTTGCTGAAAAGAGGAGTGGGATATGCGTTTGTGCTTAATACTTTAGCCGATACTAAAGAGAGCAAAACGCTCTGCTTCCGTCCGCTCGATCCTCCAATTAAATGTAAGCACGGCTTAGTTTGGAAACGCTATCCTATCTTCTCTAAGGCAGCAGAAAAGTTTATAGAAGAAGTGAAAAATTGCCAAAGAGAAGATCAGCAGCGTGTTAATTCTTGAGCTAATCCCAAGAACCAAGAGCCAAAAATTCACGTATATGATAATGCTTAATGCCGCGACGACTGAAGTTTAATTCGTCCAGAGATACTACATATTTAGGGAAGTTATCGTCTATTAAATTGTAAACGTCAAATTCTCTAGTTATAGTTTCTTCTGAGGCCAAAAGGTAAGTGACTTGAATATATATTTTATGCTCGCGTTTTTGGGCAACAAAATCTATTTCTTTATGGCCTACTTTGCCGACAGTCACTTTATAACCGCGTCGCAGCAATTCGAGAAAAACTATATTTTCTAAAATTAAGTTAATATCGCTAGTATTGCCACCGCAAATAGCTTCGCGTAAGCCATGATCAGCCAAATAATACTTCTCGTTTGTGCTTAAAATTTGTTTGCCGACTAAATCTTCGCGGCGTATCTTATACAAAAAGTACGCGTTGATAGCGTAACTGATGTAATTAAGTATAGTTTCTGTCGAGGTATGGCGCCTTTCGTTTTTGAGAAATTTTGTAATGGACGCGGCACTAAAAGTATTACCTATATTTTGCATAATATATAGAATAATTCTAGTTAGAAGATCGACGTCACGAACCTTATTGCGTTTAATTATGTCATTAAGAACTACAGAATTAAATACGTCTTGCAAATACTGACGGCTAGGTTCTTCGCTATAGTTTAAATTGGCTAAATAAGGCATACCGCCTAAGGTGAGATACCGCCTAAAAATTTCTTGTTCGCTATTAGGATTACATACAGTACAGTAGAGCTCTTTGAATTCGGTGAAAGAAAAAGGATATATATTGAATTCAACATAGCGACCGCCTAAAACTGTAGCCAATTCGCCGGAAAGCAATTTTGCGCTAGAACCAGTAATGTAAATATCGCAATCTAATTCTAAGCGAAAAGAATTTAAGCATCTTTCCCAATGTTCAACTTCCTGAACTTCGTCAAAAAAAAGAAAAACTTTTCCTTCAATAGCTGTGGCTAGCTTAATAACTTCGTCGTGCAGAGCCTGTGCGTTATTTAAATGGGTATAACGCATATCCTCAAAGTTGAGAGATATAATCTGTTGTCGGCTAACTCCGGAGGCTAGCAGCTCTTGTTTTATCAGCTCTAGCATAACTGATTTGCCACAACGTCTCATCCCAGTCATAACTTTGATTAGGTCGGTATTTATGAATGGTCTAATTTTTTGCAAATAAGTTTCACGTTTAATCAAAATCTGTCGCCCCCTCGCATGTTTATTGTATTTTTGTAATTTTATCAGTTATAACCGAATAAAATCAATAATTAACAAAGTTTATAAGTTATATCTAAATAAATTCAGAATTATAATATTTTTATAATTTATAACTGATAAAACTTTAGTTATCATAATACTTTTCGGTTATAACCCGATAAAGTGCCAGCTCTCCGCGTTTGCTACGTCCGTTTGCTTACTCGTTTGTTGCGTAGTTTTTTATTGTGGAAACGCTAATTAGTGTTCCGCCCGCCCGTTAGCTATTTTGTGTTAGCTTTATTTCGCTATAAGTTTAGGCTGCGGGCTCATGTTCATGTTGGTTGGCTCCAGCTAGTGGCTCTTCCAGGCTCGAACTGGCCTAACGGCCAATATTCTTCGCCTTCCATCGCCACTGCTTCCGCCTGCTGGTTAAAAAAACTACGAGTGTGCCTATGTTGTGCTGCGTAAAAAATGCCAAGTGCATAAAAAACTGCACTTATCTAAATGAAATTTATAGCCGCCTCAAAATGTTCGTTATACCCCCGGAGAAAACTTTATCGCGTTAGCGATCTTTCGAGGAGGGATATAACGAACTAATAAACGAGGCTATAAATTTAGCACTAACATGCATAGCGAAAAATTTCGCACTTTTTTGCTCATAAGTGCTTGACAGGGGAGGCACTTAGCGGTAATATACTCGAGCAGTTGCCACGAGCAACTAAGCAAAGTTTTGAAAACAGAATAGCAGCTTTTAACTATGAAGCTTGTGTAAGTG
>SFMI01000159.1 GCA_004554425.1 Candidatus Saccharimonadota bacterium
CCCCGAAACCTGGCCAAAAGTGTAACAGTTGAATAGACCGCCCCAATAAAGAAGATGTGGCTGCTGTTATAGATATCGGCTACTCTTATTTAGGGATGTTGGCTGTTTTTGCACCGTCGGTATGCATCAATGAATGTATTTCGGCAATTATGCGTGCTTATGGAGATACGAAAACTCCTCTTAAAATTTATTCCATAGGTTTTGTACTCAATTTTATTCTAGATCCGCTATTTATTTTCGGTTTAGTCAGCTTGCCAAAACTTGGAGCTTTGGGTGCGGCTATAGCTTCAAATATTTCATTTTGTTTGGTTTGTGTATTGCTGATTTTAAAAATTACCAGACCTGGCTATTTGTTTATGTTGCCCAAAACTAAGCCGAAGAATATCAATTGGAAGTATTTAGGTAGAGTTATTGCTGTAGGTTTGCCTTTATCTTTAGCTTCCATTGTTTTTAGCATTGTTTATATGTCAATAGCGCCAGTTATTAGCAATTTTGGGCCAGAAGCTATGGCTGCTTTGGGAATTGGTCATAGAATGGAAAGCCTCAATTATACGATTCGCTCTGGTATTTCTCTGGCCTGTATTACTATGATCGGCCAAAATCTGGGCGCAGGGCAAGTGGCTAGAGCTAAAAAAATCGCCTGGGTGGCTATGGGCTGGGCTTTATGCGTGAGTGTTACTGTATGTATACTATTTTTAACACTTCCAGAATTGTGTGCTTCTTTATTTAGCAATGACAAAAGTGTTATTGCCACCGCCGCAGGCTATTTACAAATTATCGCTTGGTCTCAACCTTTTGCTGGTATCTGTGGTATTGCTGAGGGTGTCTTTGCTGGCGGAAGAAGAACTTTGCCTCCTATGTGTGTAAGTATTCCTTGCTCCTTATTGCGCATACCAGCTTGCTATACCATGGTATTTACTTTTGGCTATGGTATAAGCTCCATTTGGTGGTCTTTAAGTTTACTGACTATTTTGCGTGGTAGTATTGTTTTTGCCATGTTCTGTGCCGGTTGGTGGCTCTCTAAAGAACTTAAAGAGAAATTGGCAAAGGCACAAGGCCAGACGGTTTTGTCAGTTTGATAAACTTTTTTTTATATTCGTTGATAAAAAAACTTTCATATAAAATAAATGCCGACAACCGAAAGGTTGTCGGCATTTATTTTATATGAAGCAAAAACTACTTTTCAAAAGTTCTTACTCTTATAAGGAGAGCAAGAACTTTTTATAACACTAAACTTACAGCTTTTCTAAGCCGACAGCATCATTGAACTCGTCGATGAGCTTGTCCAAGGGGTCGAGGCTCTGGTGTAAGGAAGTCCAGTATTCCTCGTTGTACCACTGATCCTGGATTTCTTTGTAGGTCTTGCCCTGTTGCTCAACCCAAGTGTAGTATTTGAGGTTGTGAACGCGTTTGCGATCGCGATAGGTGAGCTCAGCCATGTAGTCAGTGTCGCAGCCTTCCAGGTAGCGAGCATAAGCGACAGCAGCGTCGACGGGGCTGAAAGCACCGCGAGCTTCGGTCATCTCTTGTAAACGGCTCTGGTACATAACGGCAGAGTCGGTGAACATGGTGACGATAACATCGTTGGGACCGAACTCATAGTACTTGGCCATCTTGATAGCGGAGAGCAAGTTAGAAATAGAGCTAATACCCAACCAGCTAAGCTTGCTGAGCAATTCTTCGCTTACACCTAAGGATCTGAGATATTCAATACCGTTAGGCTCGTTGAGCAAGCGTAAGAGTGTGCAAGGAGCTTCGTCGTCGATAGCTACGACCATGTCGGTATTCTTTACGTTGTGTACCCACGGCACGTGCTTGTCGCCGATACCTTCGATGCGGTGGTCACCAAAGCCGTTCATGAGCAAGGTGGGGCACTGCATAGCTTCAGAAGCGGCGATCTTGGAATCGGGATGGAGATCTTTCATGTAGTCACCAGCGGCGATAGTTCCGGCAGAACCAGTAGCGGAAACCATACCACGATAACGGCCACCGGCCAACTTAACGGCTTCTTCCATGGCCGGACCAGTTACGTGATAGTGCCATAAGTAGTTGCCGAACTCTTCGAACTGGTTGAAAATTACCAGGTTTTCGCCGGAGTTACGGAGTTCCCAGCACTTATCGAAGATTTCTTTTACATTGCTTTCGCAACCGGGGGTAGCGATAATCTCACCGGCTACGGTTTTGAGCCAATCAAAACGCTCTTTGCTCATTCCCTGAGGAAGAATAGCAATAGACTGGCAGCCTAAGAGGGCGGAGTCATAAGCGCCGCCGCGGCAATAGTTGCCGGTAGAAGGCCAAACAGCCTTTTGGCAAGTAGGATCGAACTGACCGGTTACCAGACGGGGAGCTAAGCATCCGAAAGCAGCACCCACTTTATGAGCGCCGGTAGGGAACCATTTACCGCAGAGACCGATGATTTTGCAAGGTACGCCAGTGATGGCTTCGGGCATTTCAATATAGTTGACGTTGCCGAAACCGCCGCCTTTTTCGACGGGCTGGTTGTGCCAGTTAATACGGAAAAGGTTGAGGGGATTGACATCCCAAAGGCCGACGTTCTCTAAAGCTTTGACGATGCCAGCGGGGATGAGTTTGGGATTGCGCATCTGCTTAAAAGTAGGGATGCGAATCTGTTTCTCACGAGCTCTGGCAATAGTGTGTTTCAAAGCCTCGGGATGAACGGTAAGATCGATATTGTTAATCATTATGAAAAAAACACCTCTAAGCGCTGTGTAGTCTAGGCTTGTTCTCTATATGCCTTTTAATTCCTATTAGCAGTGCACTAAAATAGTTTTTTAGCATATACGAAGAAATAATTTAATCAGAAACAATAAGTTCCTCCGCTTGCGGACGCAGATTGTAATTACTGCTCATGGTAAATCCGTAAGCACCGGCGGTGTCGATCAAAAGCATATCGCCGCTTTTTGTATGTTCGATGCGTCGATCTCTGCCTAAAGTATCGCCAGTTTCGCAAATTGGGCCGACAATATCAGCTAAGTCGCTCTTCAATTCGCCCCAACGGCTAAGGTTTACTATTTCATGATAGGCGCCATAAAGAGCCGGACGAATTAAAGTTTGCATTCCGGCATCACAACCGATAAATAATTTGTCTCCTTTACGCTTAGTCTGACTTACTTTGGTTAAAATAATGCCAGCTTGAGCTACCAAAAAGCGCCCTGGCTCTATCATTATTTTGTATTGTGGATGACTATTCTTAAATAAAAGTAAACGCTGATCGAGACTATTTAAGTCTAAAGTATCCAAATCACGTCTTTCTGGAACACCTAAGCCGCCGCCCAAATCTAAGTATTTTACTGCGGGGAAAAGCTCAGCGCATTCTGATAAATTCAAAGCGGCTTGAGCCCAAGTGTCCGGAGTTTTTATGCCACTGCCACTATGGGAATGCAAACCTATGACTGTTACTTTGAGTTCTTTGGTTAGTTTGCTGACTTCAGCTAATTCGGTTAAGGGAATGCCAAATTTAGAGAAATTGCCGGCAGTACGTACCTTACGGCTGTGGCCTGAACCGTGTCCCAAATCGAGACGAAGCAAAACTTCACGCCCTTTAAAAATATCCGGCCACAATTTAAGAGGCTGAACATTATCGAGGGTAACCATAGCTCCAAGTTTAAAGCCTTCGGAAAAATCTTTACCAGAAGCAAAATTTGGAGTAAAAAGCAAGCGCTCTGTAGGCAAATTGGAGAAGAGACTGCGCACTCTTTCTAGCTCTCCTATGGAGACACATTCGAAACCTAAACCTTGCTCAGCAAAAATTTTCAGTATTTCGCGGTTGCTATTAGCTTTTATGGCAAAGAATACTTTATCGACTGATCTCAAATTAAGTAGCGTTTGTGCATTAGCAACCAAAGTCG
>SFMI01000160.1 GCA_004554425.1 Candidatus Saccharimonadota bacterium
AGGCACACGAAGAAATTTACCCTGAACCAGATTTCGGAGATATTAGCTCTTCTAGCTTAACTTCAGCTGACGACATAAATCCTGTGAATGCTTACAACGAGGTCTCGACCGATCTTGTCGCTCAAGAAGCTATTTCCGATAGCGAAACTGCTGAAAAAGAAAGCAGCTTGCCCACTGATAACGGTGAACAAGCTGAAGAAGAAAACGAAAATCGCGAAGATTCGGGCAGCAAATTAGCTTCTTTTTCGATAGCTAGAAATATAAAATTTAGTATGCGCCACCCTAAGGGACGTCAAGGCAAGAGAGGCAGAAAGCGCATTCCTCCCTTGCGCTAGTATCAGCATTCTAGACTAATTGGCTTCAAGCAAAGATTCCGCTTTAGTTTTAAGTTTTTGCCAGTCTTCTGGCTTTATAAAACCGGCGTCTTTAAGCTTTTCGGCTTGAGCTAGAGAAGCTGAGACGTCGTTTTTTTGTTGCAAATGAGCTTGGCATAAAGGCAAATATCGGTATATTACCGCCTGCTCTGCATTTAAGGAATCTTCAACTAGATCTATAAAAGCTTTGGCCGCTTCTTGATAATTTTGAGTTTCGAAATAACCCAATCCTAAGTTTATTTTGGCTTCTCGGTTGTGTGGATTTATTTCTAAAACTTGTTGCCAAGCCGCCACCGCTTCCGAAAATTTGTTTTGTCTAGCCAAGACTATGCCTAAATTTGTACGAGTATCTTCATCTTGCGGATCTAAATTTAATGAAGCTTGGAAAGCGGCGGCCGCATTATTTAATTGCTCTAAGGCTGTATAGACCAGGCCTTTATTGTTATAAGCATATTTGCTCTCTGGACGCAGATCCAAAGCTTTGTCTAAAGCCATGATAGCTTCCGTCAGTTTGCCCAAACTAAGATAAGCTAAACCCAGGTTGTTATAAGCGTCGGCGTCTTTGTTGTCTAATTCAACCGCTTGACAATAAGCTTGCACAGCTTTGTCTACTTGTCCCAAGTGGGCATAGCATTGCCCCAAATTGAGCCAAGCTGCCTTATTGTGCGGATTGAGTTTGAGCAATTCCTGATAATGTAAGGCTGCTCCGGCGTCGTCATGTTGCTTAGACATGGCTAGTCCCAAATTGTTGTGAGCCAATTCGTCATCAGGCTTAATAGTCAAAACTAGATGTAAAATTGAAATAGCTTCAGATAAATTACCGCAGCGCAACAAGCAAAGCCCCAAATTGTTTATGGCAGTAGTATTTTGACGATCCAAAAGATAAGCTTGACGCAACTCTTTTTCGGCATTTTCAAAGTCGTTTAAAGCCATAAAAGCACGACCAAGATTACCATGAAGATAGGGATCGTTAGGCGATAAATTTAAAGCTTGTTTATAAAACTTAATAGCCTCATCCCAATGGCGCAATTGAGCTAAAGTTCTACCTAAATTATGATAACTTTTAGCGTCTTGCGGATTGGCTTGTATAGCCTGACGGAAATAATCTTCGGCTTTTTCGAGTTGGCCTTCCTGACTGTATATTTTTCCCAGAGAATTGAGAGCAAAACCATTTTGGGGCTTAATCTTCAAGGCTGCTTGGAAAAAATGTTTAGCTTCTTCGTTGTTGCCTATTTGCTCGCAAAGGTAAGCCAAGTTATTTAAAGAGTGGATATCATTTTGATCCAACTTTATGGCTGCTCGGAACTCTTTTTCAGCTTCGCTCAATTGGCCAGAGCGCATAAGTAAAAGTCCCAAGTTGTTATGGGCGTATTTGTTATCGTCTAGAGCGATGGCCTTTTCGTAAGCAGTTTTGGCTTCGTTTATTTTTCCTACGTTGGCATACAGTATGCCCATATTGTAATAAATTTCGCCGCAATCGTCTTTAATGGCAATAGCTTTTTGCCAAGTATCCAGTGCCTGAGCAAAATCGCCCAATTTTGAATAAATCAACCCCATATTATTTAAAGACAAATAATCTTGAGGATTTTGCTCAACCAGCAGACGGTATTGCTCCAAGGCCCTCTCATTGTTGCCAAGATCCAAATATATAGCGCCCAAATAGTTTAATACCTGAGCGTCTAAAGGAGATACTTGAGCGGCTCTCTCCCAATACAAAAGCGCTTCGCTCTCTTTTGAATCTTCGTAAAGAAACACGCCGATTTTTTTGAGCAATTCCAAATCGGTAGGCTTTTTAGCTAAGCTTTCCTTTAATTTATCCAGATCGGGGAGCGTCTGAGAGGACATATCGGAGACTCCTTTTTTTACTTACTTCTCGAAGTTGGAAACAACCTTAAGTACGTTGCCGATCTTGGCTACGTCTTCGGCGCTACCTTGTACGAAGATAACGTTGAGCATCTCGTCAACTTTGAAATCTACATTGGGGTAGAGCTTAATTAAACTGGCGGCTACAGTCGCCGCGCTGCGCTCTTTTAAGGGGAAGTAGGCATAATGGTCTTTTACTACCGTGGCATTTTCTTTGGTTACACTAGTTTCTATTGGTATAGCGGCAGGCTTTTTGTCGTCGACTTTAGGTGCTACGGCAGGCTTTTTGTCGTCAGCTTTGGGAGCAACGGCAGGCTTTTTGTCGTCAGCTTTAGGCGCGGCGGCAGGTTTTTTGTCGTCAGCTTTAGGCGCGGCGGCAGGCTTTTTGTCGTCGGCTTTAGGTGCAACGGCAGGCTTTTTGTCGTCTGCTTTAGGCGCAACGGCAGGCTTTTTGTCGTCGGCTTTAGGCGCGGCGGCAGGTTTTTTGTCGTCAGCTTTAGGCGCGGCGGCAGGCTTTTTGTCGTCAGCTTTGGGAGCAACGGCAGGCTTTTTGTCTTCGGCTTTAGGTGCAACGGCAGGCTTTTTGTCGTCGGCTTTAGGCGCGGCGGCAGGCTTTTTGTCGTCGGCTTTAGGTGCAACGGCAGGCTTTTTGTCTTCGGCTTTAGGTGCAACGGCAGGCTTTTTGTCGTCGGCTTTAGGTGCAACGGCAGGCTTTTTGTCGTCGGCTTTAGGTGCAACGGCAGGCTTTTTGTCTTCGGCTTTAGGTGCAACGGCAGGCTTTTTATCGTCAGCTTTAGGTGCAACGGCAGGCTTATAATCTTGGGCATAATTGTAGGAAATGCCGTAAAAAGCGCCGCCTTGTGCATCTACATCTTGCACAAAGTAGGGCGGATTTTGCACTTTAACTTCGATAATTACTTTGTTAGCCGCCGCTTGCTTAGCTTGGTAGCTGAGCACTTGGCCTCTTTCGAGTTTGGCTGATTGGGTAGGCCCTTGCAAAGTAGCTGGGCAAAGCTCAATACTCATAGTCGAGTCGCTGCCCTTGGCTCGTTTAACCACGTTCTTTAAATTGCCCTTATAGATTAAACCTATACGAAGTTCGTCAGCTTTAGGATTAAAGATAACTTTTACTTTTACAGGATCATCTTTGGCTGTAAGCTGAGGAGGCACAGGCTTAGTCTCAGTTTTGCGCACATTTTCTGTATTCTTGATGGCAGGCTTTTTGTCGTCAGCTTTAGGAGCAACGGCAGGCTTTTTGTCGTCAGCTTTAGGAGCAACGGCAGGCTTTTTGTCGTCAGCTTTAGGCGCGGCGGCAGGTTTTTTGTCGTCGGCTTTAGGCGCGGCGGCAGGCTTTTTGTCGTCAGCTTTGGGAGCAACGGCAGGCTTTTTGTCGTCGGCTTTAGGCGCGGCGGCAGGCTTTTTGTCGTCGGCTTTAGGCGCGGCGATAGGCTTTTTGTCGTCGGCTTTAGGCGCGGCGGCAGGCTTTTTATCGTCGGCTTTAGGCGCGGCGATAGGCTTTTTGTCGTCAGCTTTGGGAGCAACGGCAGGCTTTTTGTCGTCAGCTTTAGGTGCTACGGCAGGCTTTTTGTCGTCAGCTTTGGGAGCAACGGTAGG
>SFMI01000161.1 GCA_004554425.1 Candidatus Saccharimonadota bacterium
AAAGAAAAATTTCAAATTCGTTTGCAATTGTTAGGTTGTTAAGGGTAACATAAAGACAACAACTTAATAAACAGAACAAAAGAAAAAGCCCCATTGAGTACTGGTAATACTTAATGGAGCTACCGATTAACTAGTTACAGTAGTCAATCGGGGTTGTCTATTTCTTTAATAAAGATATTGTAATCAAAAAGATAGATAAATTCAAGTTATTCTAATTGAAATTAAACCCTAAAAAACGAAGCTGACTAGTTAATTACTAGTTGGCTTTTTCTTTTAGGCGAAGTGATAACACCTTTAATGCTCGACTCGGGGTTGCGCCCTGCTGGTAACACGCTCAAATCGCACGCCTTCCTAGAGATGCGCTAGGGGGTCGTAAAACGCATAGGTATGCTAAACCTTGCCTCGATCGCAAGAGGCTAAAGACGTGGCTGGAAGTTTCGGAAATGCTACACACTATCCTTATAATTATGCGAATTTCTTGAGTTGTCGCTGATGAGTTGCCTTAAATGAGCAAGTACCAAACCAAAACTCTAATGATGATAAGGAACAAGGGCGGAATGAGTTTAAAAAGTGTGCATTGATTATCTTGATGAGCTAATAACTATAAAGTTGTTGGTTGATTAGGTTAATCAATGAGTGTCACGATATGCTATCGTTTTGTCACATTTAGCCGCAGACAGGCTAAGTGTGATGATGATGCTACCGCATACCTTTGTGGGGAGTTAAGGCTTAGTGGGTAAGAACCTATTATTAGTATTTAGTTGATAATAATATTTATATTGCTGTATTTTAGAAGAATTGGGGATAGTGTAAGTCTTGCTAGACGTTGATATATCAAGGGTTTAGGTGGTTCAGTCATTAAAATTGCTTTTTAGTGACTGAATTTAAAAATAAAAAAAGACATGAAAATCATGTCCTTTAGGTTTTTGGTATCTTATTCTGAGGTAATACTATCGAATTAGCAATCGGATACCTGACTAAGCCATTCAAGATTTGTTAGTTAGTCATTGAATTTTGAAAGTATGTTACTGGGAGGTAATACTTTCGTAGACATTATAGCATGAGATTTAATGAGGTATAAATGCTGTGGATAATGATGTATCTGTCAAGTTTTCATAGGTAGCCTTAATTTATGCAATTTTAGTGACTAAATGCCTTAATCATTCGCCCCATTGGACTACTTGTTGGAGCGTCCAGTGGAATCGAGCCATTAACTGCCCTTTGAGAAGGACGGGGCGGGGTAACTTTCAAGAGATCACGGACCTTTGAGCAAAATCATTGTCCACCATTTACTTACTTTTTATAATTAAACGCAAACATTACTAAATTCAGAAAGGATGCTAACCATGGAACATTTTACTAACATTGTGATCGGCTTTGGTAAGGGCGGCAAGACCCTAGCGAAATACTTAGCAACCCACGGTCAGGACGTCTTAGTCATCGAACGTTCAGCCCAAATGTACGGGGGAACCTGCATCAACGTCGGCTGCTTGCCATCGAAAAACTTGATCTTAAACGGGCAAAAGGGAGTGCCCTTTGCCCAAGCAACCCAAAAACGGGCCGAAATGACCGCCCAACTACGCCAAAAAAACTACCATTTAGTGGCCGATGAACCACGCGCCCAGGTAGTTAACGCCACCGCGCAATTTTTAAACGACCATAGCTTATTGCTGACCGCGCCGGATGGACAAACCGAACAGGTCAGTGGCGAACGGATCTTTATCAATACTGGTGCCACTCCAAGGATCCCGGCCATTCCGGGCTTAAAGTTAGGGGAGCGGGTCCTAGATTCACAGCGGGCGATGGAACTGCCCCAGCAGCCACACCGGTTAGCTATCTTGGGCGGTGGCCCCATCGGCTTGGAATTTGCAGCGATGTTTGCCAGTTACGGCAGTCAGGTAACCTTATTTGATCCACATGAGCAACTGTTACATGGCTTTGAGCCCGAAGTCCAAACCGCCGTCACCGCCGATTTACAAGCCAGTGGCTTAACTTTACAACTAGCTAGTCAGGTCAGCCAAGTCACCACCACCACTGATACCGTGACCTTAACCTACCATCAGGCTGGCCAAACCCAAACGGCCCAATTTGATTACTTACTGGTAGCCACTGGTCGCCAACCTAATACCGCTGAACTGGGCTTATTAAATACCACCATCGCCACGACCCCGACCGGGGCAATAAAAGTCGATGAGCATCTCCGCACAACCGCCCCAAATGTTTGGGCCTTAGGGGACGTTAACGGCGGTCCCCAATTTACCTACATTTCCCTGGACGATTTTCGGATCGTAAAAGACCAGCTCTTCGGATCGGGAACCCGGTCTACGGCGGATCGGCACTTCATTCCTACAACCACGTTCTTGACACCGCCGCTAGCAACGATTGGTTTGACGCAAGCGGCCGCCCAAGCCGCTGGACATCAGGTCTTAGTCTTCCAATTAAAGACCCAAGCAATTCCAAAGGCCCGGGTAATGGAAGACCAGCGGGGACTGTACAAAGTCATCGTTGATCAACACAGTCATGAAATCTTAGGCGCCACACTGTACGCCCAAGAAGCCCACGAGGTGATCAACTTAATCGCCTTGGCCATGAACGGCCACTTAAAATACGAACTGTTAAGAGACATGCTCTACACTCACCCGACGATGGCCGAAGCTCTGAACGATCTTTTTCAAACCCCACTTCAGCAATAGCTCAAAAAGGCTGGGTCCCAATTGGCCCAGCCTTTTTGAGTGCCGCTTAATCACGACGCAGTTGCATCTTCATAAAGAAGCAGTAGTTTAACGCCACCATCACCGCTAACCAGAGGAAGCTCCCAATCATGACCGCCGTGTGGGTGGCCAAGAATCGCAGGCTACCAAAGACGGTTGCTGGATCTAAGTGTAAGGTGACAAAGAGGAAGCGCACCAGGGTAACCATGATAAAGTATCTGGCAAGAAAATCAGAGACTTATTAAGTCAAAAATCCCTGGTATGCCTAAAAGATCGGCGGTTCATCAGTCTTATAAGAAGCTTGATAGCTTGGAGTGGCGTGATCGAAATGCTGAAGCCTATGAGAAATATCGGGATCAAATAGATACGATTCGAGCCTTTGGGCTTAGACGCCGTGAGCTTACTGGTGGGACGTTTTTGCGAGGAAAAGATGCACACTAGGTACAAAAAACCTTTTTCGTGGCTCTGACGGGCTCCTGCGGGCTCAAGTGATAGGAAAAGGGGGCAAGGTGCGCTTTGCTGAAGTTAGGAAAGATATGGCTACTGAAATGGAACGAAAATTCGGCTCTTTTGCTCGACCAATTGAGCAGGCAGCGGTCAACGATAGACAGTATCGAGCAATGATTCGTGATAATACGCCTTTCTTTCAGTCTTTTAGTCACAAAGTACCTACACATATCTTTAGAGCAGAATATGCGCAAAATAAACTTCAGGAACTAAATAGAAAGCAATATTCGGGCTTCCATGAAGTCACAAAGTATCGCAGAGCTGGTCATGATAGTACCGGCAAACAGCTCTATTCTCCTTATCAGAAAAAGCTTAGAGATAGTGATTCGTACCAAATTGGAAGTTATCGAGCCTCCTACGGGGCTTTCTTCGAATTGAGTCAGAATATGGGGCATAATCGTCTTGATGTTTTAAATGCTTATTTGGGGATTGGTAGATAGCTGATTTTTATTTATTTTGTGCCTTTAGCATTTGAACTTCGTTCAAATAACGTAAATGTCTCCTTTTGTCTCCCAATTTAGGATGCAGAAATAAGCAGATATAAGCAGATATAAGCATACAAAGAAGCAGAAATAAG
>SFMI01000162.1 GCA_004554425.1 Candidatus Saccharimonadota bacterium
ATCCAAACACTCGTTGGCATTATTCTTAACGTCTATATAGTTGGTGCTAAGTCCTTTACCTTTACCAGCAAAGCTCTTTACATTAACGACTTCCACATTACCACCGGTAACGTTGATTACGCCATTATTGATCTTAGAAATATCAATAGTATTGGAACCGCTATAATTTGGAGTTAAATCCTCAACATAACTATTATTGATAGTACCGTCGGAATTAGTCATGGCCGAATTGTACTTAACAATTCTGGCTTTATCACCACTAATTTCTACACGAACAGTAGCAAACGTAGGAACGGCAGAGCCAATGCTCTTAAAGCCACCCTTACCATCGGAAACTTTAGTCATAGACTGAGCAATGTCAGGGCACTTACCATTACCATAGTGAGACTTCACATAGTTATAACTGGAGTCGGTGTTGACATTGTTATTGGCAGCTATGCTGATATTGATAGTTTTGGTGTTGTTGTTGCCAGTGTGGTCTTTAGCTTTGGCTGTAGCATACTCAAAATAATTTTCAGCTTGAGGTAAACCGAGTGAAGGCGTACCGTCGCGCAAAGAGCCACTGAAGACTCCCTTTACATTGCTCAACTTTTGAGTGTCTTGACCCTTGCCTCGTTTGTATTCGTAATCTTTGCTACTGCGGGCCGTAGTTACATCACCTTGGAAAGTATACTTGCTGCTGGTGAATGAACTGTTACTAGAGAAGAAGCCGAGCTTACCGTCAAAGCCTCTATCATTTAAGTATTTCTTGACAGGATTCTTTTCAGGATCTGCGTTGCTGGCATTGCCATAACCGTCTACGCGCAAACGACCACTCTCGATATAACCTTCGGGAAGGAATACAGAAGAGCGAGCGATTTCGCGGCCAGCTTCAGTCTTGCGATCATAATCGCTATTACTCTGACCAAGGTTTACGCCCAAAGCATCCCAAGAGCGAGCATTTTGAATGAAGTGCATAAAGTCGCAAGCCATGCTCTCACGCACACGCGCATCAACTACTCGAGTAGCCAAAGGAACTTTATTACTATTTACACCGTCGTTGGCATAAATTTTAGCAATAGAGAGAAGCTGATATTGGCTGGGCTGATTGGAGTGAGGATAGCGGAACTCTGTGCAAACAACTTCAACTTCAGCATAATTATCGCCGCGCTGTCCATAATTGAGGCGATAAGTGTCACCGCCACTGGGATTTTTAAAAGAAATCAGGCGGCTATCACTACCGTCACGATTATTGTCCGTGCCTCCACCAGCGGCAAGATCTGTTCCGGTATAATTGGCGCACCATTTATCTTCACCAAGTATCGTAGTAGTATCATACTCAAGCCCATACTTGCTTTTGAGCGTATTGCTGTCTAAAGAAGTAACCTCAACCCAAACCTCATCGTTTAAGGCTGTCTTGCTGTCACTAATATTTTTGGTGAGAACTAATTGACGTCCGTAGGGATAGTTATAGTTGCCGCCATTATAAGTATAAGCTTTGGTATTGACCCATTGAGAGCGACGACCTGTATAGCCGATGTCAAAACTAGCTGGGCTAAAACCTATGCCAGGCTGTCCCATATAGTTGATAGCCGCTTCAAGTCCCCAGTTGGCCGCATGGAGAGCAGCTTCGTTGTAGTTGACAACTCTGGTAGTGCGGCTGTCGTGCAGAGACAAAGCTACTACAGTAGTGCCAATAGAAAATAAAACAGCAATGGTAAACAGAGCGAAGGTTAGAGCTACGCCCCTCTTTACTTTTACTCTACGGGTAATATTCATAAAAACTCCATCTCCTTCCTAGGCGCCAGCCTGCAAGCGAACCTGAGTTTCCAAATCTATCTTGGTAGCAGATCTTTCATCGGCTCCCTTAGCATCTTTATAGACTTTAGTTTGGAACTTAATATTAAAGAGGTTGCGATTATAGGTTGTGTAATACTGAGGTTCAATGTTGGTGTTATTGCTGGGATTATGATAAATAGGATGCGACACTCTAAAAGTAATCGTAGCCTTATTCCTAGCAAAAGCACCGCCTTTGGAAGTATCGGAAAGCTTCTTGTCGCTAAAACTCTTCTCGCTGGTATTACCTGGATTCAGTGACATAACCAACCAGTCAGCCTCATTATTGGCAGAAGACCCCTGAGCTTTTACTCTGTTATTAGCATCTGCAAAATAAGAGCTGTTAAACATCCAAATTACGGCATCTACCTTTCGAGACGAATCGATAGAGACTTTTTTCTCGGAAGCTGTATGACCACATTTTGTGCCATTATTGATATTATATACACGACGCCAAATGCGATCCGGAGTAGACTTAGGCACCATCCACTCAACGTAAACATAATTTCTTACATCGGAAGGATCGAAAGCATAA
This sequence comes from Candidatus Saccharimonadota bacterium, assembly GCA_004554425.1. Classification (GTDB taxonomy): domain Bacteria; phylum Vulcanimicrobiota; class Xenobia; order Xenobiales; family Xenobiaceae; genus Bruticola. Next base: position 2,351 of record SFMI01000162.1, read on the forward strand.
TTAGCTCCATCTTTGCCACTCATGCTAGCTTCCATCTTGGGCCTGGTAAAGATAAGGCGATCGTCTATATAGCAAACACCTTTGTTACCGGTAGTCTTCTTGACACTACTATCCATAGTTATGCTGGAATCGTAGCTGTCAGGCAAAACTACACCCGAAGGCACGTTACTGGAGCCTACAAAACTGAGCGAACTGGAACCAGCCGAAGGTAAAATGGCAGCCAAACGCAATTCATCAGCCATGCGGTTCATAGCTTCACGAGTAGCGGTAGCTGCAGTACGCACGCTGCGCTCAAACTCCTGAGCCCTCATGGCAGAAATGACCATGTAAGATAGGAACGCGACCATCATGGCTAGCAAGCCAGAAGCGACCAAAACTTCAATAAGCGTAAAGCCGTATTTTCTTTTTAGCCTTATGTTCATTATCTGTTACCGGTCCTTGCGCTAATTACCGAAGCACTGCGAACGACTCTTTTACCGTTGATTGTTTCCGGCCAATAGACGTTTACTTCGATATTCCAGAATCTGGAGTCGTTGTTACCACCATTGCCCTTGTGATAGATATACACACCAGGACGTGCATTTTTTCCGGTAGATCCAGCTGCAGTGGCATAATCGAGCGTAAAGCCATCGTCCTTCAGTTCTTCTACCGATTGCAAAGCCCCATAGTAATTGTCAAAATTACCAGTTACTTCGCTTCTGGCATAATCCTCAATGTAATGCTTGCGTGCCCCTGCTATAGAAAAGAGAGATGAATTGCACGCTACAGGCATGGCACGCAACTCCTCAGCAACTGCAGCAGCGTGTTTAGCAGCTCTTACTGAAGCTTGAGATTGCCTATTCAGCTTGAAAGCTGCCGGAAAAACAGAAGCGAAAGCCACTAGAGTAGAGGTTAAAACTGCTATGGCTACCATTATTTCCAGCAAGGTCAAGCCTCGCTGCCCTTTCCTGTGAATTTTTAATTTCATATGATGACGAACCTCTCTTCCATCCTACGTCTCTATAGTATAGAATAAAAGTGTATATTAAGTCTATTAAATCCTAGTTAATAAGTGTATCTTTACGGACAAAATAGACTATAAGGTCAATATCATTATAGGGGTTCTAAGGAAATTGGCAAAGTCTAAATCTTCATTTTTTATCATACTTATAGTATGCGCGGCTTTATTTAGCTTTTTATTTGTCCCAGCTCTAGCAGCCGTAGTAGAAGGCGATCAAGTAGTCAGATATGTAGACACTCCTACCGGAACTATTTTATATCAAGGCACAGCTATTGATACTTCTCCCAAAGCAGACATTTCTAGCCAGCAAGACTACACTCCTGATTCTTTCAATGAAGAGACAGTAACAACTAGTAGAAGTAAGAATACCGTTCAAAGTGAAATTCCGGAAGTTCCTAACTTTGAAGCAGAAGTAGAAGCTCCAGCACATCACTTTATTCCTTGTCATTGGAGCTATTGTTATTATAATAGGCGTAGGTATCATCCTATTTATTGCTAAATCGCGGGAGAAGAATTAAACATGAAGATCTTTACGTCACCGCATCGCCAAAGGAAACTATTTGGCTTTACCCTTATTGAATTGATGGTCGTTATTGCGATTATCGGTACCTTAGCTGCTATAGGTATAGGAAACCATCGTCGCAATATTGCTAGAACTAACGTTCTTCAGGAGATGGAGCGTTTTTGTGGAGCTGTTAGAGAAGTTCCGCCTATGGCTCAGTCTTCCGGCGCCCCTTTAATGCTCAATAATAATAAACTTGTAAAAGTTGATTACAGCAAACAAAATAAGCTGAGTGGCAATAGTGTTCTCAGCACTGGCAGCTCTTTTGTATGGAGAATTTATCAAAATGGAATTATGATGAAACAAGGCTTTGTCGGCTCCTCCGATAAGGTGAAAGTTTCTATAACTCAAGGCTTAGTTAGCTCAAGTATGACTTCCCAAGCACCTGATTTGAAACAAGGAACTTGGATAGGTATCTACGGAGCCGACCAAAATACCCAAGCTGTAACCAGCGAAAAGCCTGTTTTCGCCTTGATATTCCGTCCTAACGGTACTCCTCTGGTAGATGGTAAAATCAGAGTTGTGCACTACGAAAACGAGAGACCTCGTAAAGGTGTGGAAATTAGCATCGATAAGATGGGCAGTATAAACGAGCAGCCTTACAATAAGTAATATGTAAATAGCTTTTGCTGCAAGTTATTTAGAAAAAAATCGGAGCGCGAAGTTACATCAGCGTTCCGATTTTTTTGTTCTACTTTTCTATTCTTTTGAGCGTTGCCTCGCTTGCCAAAGGCGCTCAAATTCGGCAGCTTTAGCTTCTCGTTTGGCGCGCTCGTCTGCTGGCAGCAAATCCTTAATATCACTTTTACTTAAAGAAGCGATTTCGCTCTCTCGGCGCAAAGACACAGCCTCTTCAGAAATAGAAGCGGCCGCTTCATCTAATATTGCTTCGGCTTTAATTTGTTGTTCGTTCATAAGCTAAGCCTCGTTTTTAGGCACATCGCCGGCAAAGACATGAAGTACAAAGCCCTTATTTTTCTCGTTGTACTCTACGTCCATTACGGTCATTTTTGTATCAGGAGCCAACAGATATTCCTCTTCCTCAGGGAAAGGAGATAACTTCTTATCAGCAGCTACGTAAATGCCTTTGACGTTTTCGCCGATATAAAGCTTGGTGGCAACTTTAGGCTTATCTTGGAAATTAAATTTGGGATTGATCGTAGTAGACAAGAAGGTTTTACGGTTAGTTTGCGTACCGGCAATTTTGGCTTCCAGATAAGGAGCGAGTTCTTTGGTGCTGCAATCTACTTGCATTTGGGCAAACTTGTCATAATCTTCCGAACTCATATAATTGCGCAACTCAGCCAAACTAGCTGTGCGATAAAGAATAGATCCCTGAGGTACATCATGACGCTCCAAAGCCCCACTCATACATTCGGTAGCTCTAC
>SFMI01000163.1 GCA_004554425.1 Candidatus Saccharimonadota bacterium
GATATAAGTATAAATGCTGACATTAAAAATCGTGAATTTATTGTAACTGTTAAAGATAACGGAGTGGGCATTTCCGAAAATGATTTGCCCCATATTTTTGAGCGCTTTTTCCGCAGTTCAGATTCGGAAAATGCCAATTTGGGCGGTTCCGGTTTAGGTTTAAGTGTTGCCGAGGGTATAGTGAAGGCGCATAATGGCCGTATTTCCGTTAGCAGTTCTAAGGGTGAAGGTAGTACCTTTACGGTAGTTTTGCCTGTGCGTTGTGGTGAGCCCAATTAGTTATTAGGTATCTTTTGCGCCTTAGTTGAAGCGTTTAACTGGGCAGGTGTTTTGCCTTTTTAATTTGAATCTACTCGACGCAAAGACGCGGAGGCTCTTCACTTTCGGTGGAAATAAATCGATAAGTGATAGCTTCTGGATCTAATTTTTTTTATTGGAGCAGCTTATTGAGATGAGCGATGCAGCAGTCCTTGACAAAAAAGGCAGCGCACCATTCCAGTATCGTTGGTTGGCTTTTGGAGACCTAAATGGTTTCTTTGGAGTCATGTTTGATAACATGACTGTATTGGCCTTCTTGGCTTAATTGTCTACACCAGAATTTTCCCCGGTACAGCTTTTGGCGTACTGGTGGGTGACTTAATTTATACTTGGTTGGCTTTTAAGCAAGCTAAACGCCAAAAGAAAGATGTAACGGCTATGCCTTTGGGTTTGGATACTCCGTCCACTATAGGTATAGCTTTTACTATTTTAGGGCCGGCTTTTATTGGTTATAAGGCCTCTGGCTTAGAGCCCGGTGCCGCCGCTTTGCAAACTTGGTATGTCGGTATGGCTGCTATGTTATACTGCGGCTTATTCAAAGTGGCGTGCGCTTTCTTCGGCAACTGGTTAAGCAAAGTTATTCCTGCTGCTGGTTTAATGGGATCTTTGGCCGGCGTCGGCATCGCCCTTTTGGGTGTAGTGCCGATTATTGAGATCATGAATGCTCCCTTAGTCGGCTTGGTAGCTATGGGCTTGGTCTTTTACAACATGGTAGCTAAGATCCGCTTGCCTTTCAATGCTCCTGGTGTGTTGATCTCTGTCGTTTTAGGTACCATTTTATACTATGCTTTTGGCCCCTTAGGTTTTGCCGGTCAGCAATTCCAAACTCCCAGTGCTGTGGCTATTGGCTTTAGTTTACCTCTGCCTACTTTAGGTTTTATTGCTGGTTTAGCTGATGCTGTCAATTACTTACCAGTAATTATTCCTTTTGCCATTTTGACAGTTGTCGGTGGTATTAACGTCACTGAAAGTGCCCGCTTAGCCGGTGACAATTACGACACTAAAGAAATTCTGTTAGTTGACGCTTGCTCTACCATTTTCGCCGGCCTTTGTGGCGCTGTGGCTCAAACTACTCCTTATATCGGTCAACCCGCTTTCAAAAAGATGGGCTGCCGTTCCGGTTATACCGTTTTAACTGGCGTAGTCGTCGGCTTGTGCGGTATGTTAGGTATCATCCAATTTATTGTAGACGCTATTCCTACCGCCGCTTTGGCTCCTATCCTTTGCTTCGTCGGCTTAGAAATTGTGTCTCAAGCTTTCGCTTGCTGCCCGCAAGCTCACTTCCCGGCTGTAGCCTTTGCCTTCATTCCCAATATCGCCCGCGTTATGGCCATTAAGGGCGACTACAACAACTTTGAAGGTTTGTTGACAACCTTGGCCAACGAGCCTAGTCGTTACTTAAGCGAAAAGTTACTCATCCCGGCGTTAGGCAACGGTTTCATCCTCACAGCTATGCTTTGGGGGGCTTTCTTTGCCTTTATGATCGACCGCAAATTGAAAAAGTGCTCGCTTTTCCTTTTCATTTTAGCTGTACTTTCTTTCTTTGGAGTTATCCATTCCGTCAACCCCAGCGGTTTCATGTACTTACCTTGGCATTTGCCCGAAATTGCTCAAGCTGTACCTTACCAGTTCGCTTTGGGCTACTTCATTTTAGGCGTAGTAATATTGGCTCTTTCTTTCACTAAAGAGAGCCATCTTTCTACTGAAGTAGAAGAAGAAACAGCCGCTTTGGAAACTCCTTCCGAAGCTGTAGCCGAAGTAGAAGAAGCTAAAGTTGATACTGTAAAAGCTGAAGAGGCTCCCGCTAAAGCTTAAAGTTTTAGCTTAAATCCAGCTATAAAGCGTTTGTATTTTGTTACCAAGATACAGACGCTTTTTTATGGTTATTTATCGCCGTATTATAGAAGGCTACGTCTATAAAAACGTGTGGTAGACTTTTCAAAAAAATATTGATAAGCATATTTTTGTATGTCAAGTATAAATATGTTTACAAATATGTATCTTATCTATTATAATATCTCAAATATATAGATGTATTATTGAGTGTAGGTATAAAAATAGTATAATATTGTCTTGATTCTAAGTGTCAAATAAAAGACGATAAAGAACTAGAAGTTATGCGCCAAGTGGCTGAACAAGGAGATGTCGAAGCTCAGTATAAAATCGGCCTTTATTACGAAAATAAAACGCCTAAAAATTATCCTGAAGCCATAAAATGGTATCGTCGAGCAGCCGAAAAGGGACATGCCGATGCTCAGTATCACCTAGCTTGTTGCTACTACCAATATGAAGTTGTCGATTTGTATCGCAAGTCTGCTGAACAGGGGTATCCCGAAGCTCAATATAGATTAGCTCAATGTCTGGCAAATAGTTCTTTCAGCTTCGAAACAACAAAATCAGATAAATGGGAGAAAAATGAGGCTAAGGCTTTTAAATGGTATCTTAAGGCAGCAGAACAAGGATACGCTGATGCACAGAGTAAGGTGGGGGATTACTATTACGATGGGATCCACTTAAAAGAAAATTACGATGAAGCTTTCAAATGGTACAGTAAAGCTGCTGAGCAAGGTTGCATAGATGCGCAACGTGGTTTATCGTAAATGCTACGAGCTGGGACATGGAGTAAAAAAAGATTCTGCTAAAGCTTTAGAATTGGATATGAAAGTTGCCCAAAGTGGCGATCGGGATATGCAATTTTTCTTGGGGCGTTCGTATTTAGAGGAAGATTCTGAAATTTATAGTGTTGAAGAAGGTGTTAAGTGGTATCGCAAAGCGGCCCTCAATGGCGACACTAGTGCAATGTTTGAGTTAGGAAATTTATATGAAGAAGGTATTTTGGTAGATAAAGATTTAGCCGAAGCTATAAAATGGTATCGTCTGGCTGCAGAAAATAGGCACTCTTCAGATGACGCTTGGTGTAAAATGGGCGATCTTTATTATTATGGAGTTGGAGTACCACAAGACTACACCAAAGCCGCCGAGTATTATCAAAGAGCTGTCGATTATGATGAAGATATATACGAACAACAAAAAATGCTGGGTATTTGTTACGAATATGGGCGTAGCGTCAAAAGAAACTTTGCCGAAGCTATGAAAAATTATCGCATGGCTGCAAGAGATACATATCGCAGTTTGAGCAAATGTCTTGGCATCGATTATAAGCTTGAAGCAGAAACTGATGAAGCATGCTTGGAGCTGGCAAATTCATACAAAAAAGCAGCTGATCAGGGAGATTCTGAAGCTCAAGTAATGCTGGGTTTGTATTATAGCCGTTCTTATGGCCTAGAATTTGATAGGGATAAGGCTTTTAAGTGGTATATGAAAGCTGCCGAACAAGGAGACGCTGTTGGACAAAGGATGGTTGGAATATTTATTGAGCATAAATTATTGTGTTCATTACATTTGGAGTAAATGTATTTATCGCATGCTGAGAAAAATCAAGAAGAAAGTGCTTTAAAGTGGTATCGTCTGGCCGCTAATCAAGGAGATAGTGAAGCACAAAGATTGTTGGGTGTTTGCTACGAATGCGGAAATGGTGTACCCCAAGATTATGTAGAAGCAGCCAAATGGTATAGGTTATCTGCTGAACAAGGCAATATTTATGGGTTAAAAAGATTAGCTGACTGTTATCGTTACGGCCATGGTGTAAAGGAAAGCCGTACTGAAGCTATAAAACTGTATTCGAAAGCTGCCGCTCAAGGTGATGATTATGCCAAATGTCAACTTAAGGCCTTGGAACTTTAAGCACCTTGTTGCTGGTGGCTACAAAAAAACGCTCTACTTAACTTGCGTATTTAGCTTATGTTTGCGCTTTGCCTGTTGTGCTTGCCTGTTTGGCTTGTAGTTTTCAGCTTAGAGAAGCTAATTGATGTTCCGCCCGCTCATTAGCTATTTAGTGCTAGCTTCATTTTTTACCATATCTACGCTCCGGCTGACTGGCCATTTCATGGCCAGAGGCCTGCGCTACCGTAGCTGCTCTTCCAGGCTCGAACTGGCCTAACGGCCAATATTCTTCCATTCGCCCTCTGCTTCTGCCTGTAGGTTGAAAACTACATACATTAAGTAAAATTTATAGCCGCTAAAATGTTCGTTATACCCACCGGAGAAAACTTTATCGCGTTAGCGATCTTTCGAAGAGGGATATAACGAACTAAACAACGAGGCTATAAATTTAGCCCAAGCATATATAGCATAAAAATTTTGCACATTTTTGCTTAGAAGTGCTTGACAGGGGAGAAGCTTAGCGGTAATATACTCGAGCAGTTGCCACGAGCAATTGCAAAGGTTTTGACAACAGTAGAAATTATTGGAAACGAAAGCAATTTCGTTGAGTGAGATACTAAGATTCTCACCCTAGACTTTTGTGGTCTTGGGAGGGCAGCAGAGAAATCTACCGCAGAAACAAGGCCGAGATACGAAAGTTTGGGATTGAAGTTATTAAGGGCGTATGGTGGATGCCTAGGCAGAAAGCGACGATGAAGGACGCGGCTGGCTGCGATAAGC
>SFMI01000164.1 GCA_004554425.1 Candidatus Saccharimonadota bacterium
ATATATTTGGGGTATGAGCTCGAAAACCATGTAAGAAGGTTGGATCGCTGGTTTGAATAACCGTTTCGCTACTTTGACTGCGGGTAAAATGGGCTAGTAGTTCATCTAAATTGCTATTTTCTCCATGATGGGCACCGTACCAAAGTTTGCAGAGCAAAAATATTGCTGCCATAAGCAATACAGCTTTTATAACTAAAGAGCCAATTTCAGCTTTTGTGTAGAGCTTTTTAATAATGTTAATTGATACATCTACAAAAGTACAAGCTAATAATGGAAGTAAATAACTTAAAAAAGTCCATTTAGTTAGCATTCCCAAAGTACATACAATAATTAAAGCTAAAAGTTTCCCTAAAGAGAGTTGGCGTCCGGAAGCGGAAGTAAATAAGTAAAAAGAGGCACTAAGCCAAGCCGTCAAAGCATATTCTATTAAGTATCCTTCGATTATCAAGGAAGAACTGAGTAAAGCCAGACAAGTGAAAGCGCCGATAAAAGGTAAGAAAATATTTTTAGCTTGCTTGGTGGATATTTTTATTAAGCCATAAACAGACCAAGCACTGATAATTAAATAAGGCATGACAGAGAGCAATGCCAGAGCTTCGCTTTTATGGTGAAAAAGTTGAAACCAGCAAACCGTATTTAAATAAAAACAAGGTGGATAGGTAATAGTATTTAGTATATCCGGCCAAGGCCAGTGGCAATTTATTTGCCAAAACATTTGATAAGCCTTGGATAAATGCTTGGCACTTTCAGAACTTAAAGGACTAACTTGGGTGAAACCTAAAGCTGCCCACATATTGAGCGTTCCCAAAATGGCTAGAAGAAGAGGCACTCCTAAATTGTGCTGCAGAAATTTCCTTATAATATCAAGCCATAAAGTCTTTTTCAATTTAGCTTCTCTCGCTGCATATAGACTTTTGCCTAATTTCAGAGGGCGAGGAAACGATGGATGATCCTGTGATCCCTAAATTAGGGAAGAATGAATAAATTAAACCACATATCGCACCGGTGGCCAATCTGGCTATATGGAAGGCAAGCGAAAGGGTAAAGGCTTGAATAGAGTCCATTTGATTTTGCAAAATAGAGACCATACAATAATCTTGCAAGCCAAAGCCATTTACAGTTATAGGCATTTGAGCAAATACCGAGACTGCCGGTATATAATAAAATAGGGCTTGGGCAGATACGCTGATATTGAGGCCTTTTGCTAAAGCGAAATGGGCGGCCACCAAGAGCAGTGGACTTATTAAACTTAGAAACAAGCAAGTTAGCAAAAGCCAAGGGCGCTTTTTATAGGCGGCAAAAGAGCGCTGTAAACGCCAGCATGCTAGCCACAATTTAGTTGTTGGTCGTTTGTGTAATGGCAAAGAAGCTACAATATAGAAGCCAATTAGCAAAAATACAATTCCTATAGCACATAGCCAACTGAAAAAGCGCAGTGTCGGCACGAGATTGGCGGCCATTTGCAAAGAGAAAAAAGTTAGAGCAAGTTGGCCGATAACACCCGACCAGCGATCGAGCATAACTGAAGCCCACGCTTGAGAAACTCGTCCACTTTCTCGTCCCAAATCAAAAGCTCTCTTCATGTCTCCACTGCCAGTTATAAAAGAATTAAAAAAGTAGCCGACGCAATAATAATATAATGTTCTGCTTAGGCTTATAGGAATGTGAAAAGGTATTCTTAGTGTGAGTATCCACTTGGCGCTGTTGACCAAAACCGTTAGTAGTAGCATCGCAAGAGCTATGGCCAGTTGACTTAGGGAAAGATGTAAAGACTCTATAAGTGAAGGCCATTGGGTCAAAGGTTTGTCTATTAAACGGAACGTCAAGTAAAATAGGGCCAAAGTTGCCGCCAATTTGCATAGAGAAGGAATAGTATTTTTTACTTTAGACTTCAGTTGCATAACTCTTAATGGCTAACTAAGGCTTTTTCCACAACTAAATAAACGTTTGAGGCAATTGGGGATCAGCATTGGTGTCTTGGCTTTATAGGCTAAATACTCATCACCAAAAGCTAAGATTAAACCTTCATCTTGACGGTGTCTATTCCAAAGCACAGACCAAACCATAAGCAAGGGAATGACAATTGCTAAGAAAGAAACGGAATTGAAGGCCAGTCCTAAGCCGCAAACACCGATTAGTTTAGCCCAAATTGAAGGATGACGGATGTAAGTATAAGGGCCAGTAACAACTAAACGGCGTGTTTGAGAAGACCAAGGAGGTACTGGGCCGCCTTCTCCTTCTAAAATTAAGTAAGAGTAGCTGTACACTAAAATAAGGCCACCCACTAGCAAACAAATGGCAAAAGCCAACCAATTCCAAGGAGAGCTGATAAGAGAAAAATTTTCCAATCCTAGCCAAGGATCTAGGTGTGTTTTAGCCAGATAGGCTAGATAAGAGGCGAAAGGAATTAAACATCCACAATAGATAGGGTAGACGACCATCTGTTCGAAGCGGAAGAAGCAACGCAGGCGATCTCGCATGTTAAAGGGGCCAGGTACAAAATCAGTAGGATCAGCAATAATTGCTTTATATAAAGTAGCTTCTGGCTTGAGTTTATAGCTAACCAATTCTGTTAAGTCCACTTCTTTAAAGCCTTGGTTGTGCAAAACCTTTGAGGAAACATGGTCTGAAGTGGAAAAATAAACTTCCTTTTGGCCACGAGAAGCCAAAAATCCTAAAGCGTTACTCAGCAAACTTTCCAGATTTTGCTGATTGTCATTACGATCGTAAAGCATAGCTATTTCCGCTTGGCTTTTAGCTTCAGATAAAGGTAACCCCAGAAGTTTTAGTAGCTCTTTTGCTTGAGTTCTATTCTTCCTTAAGCAATTAAGAATGGCTAATGGAATGTAGGAAAAAAGCTCTGACACTACGCGTCCTCGCTCGGAAATAGCCAAGCAAAAGCCTTCAATTCGGTTCTGGTCGTCGGCAGCAACGAAAACTTGTACGCTGGGACATTCGTAGATAGCTTGATACACTTTTACAGCAGTTTTGTGCAATTGAGTCGGCAAATGGCAAATTTGACTGTGGTAAGTGGCCAGGATAGGCGCGTCAGTGGAAAGCATTTTTCTGATAATAGTCATGTTAACAGCCTCTTTTTTTAGCCTTTAAGATCGGAAGTTTCACCTACAGGCGAAGATAATTGCTTGTCATTGGCATCTTGATGGCGACTTGGACGTTTAAATACATCTAATGTCAAGTAGAATATTAAGTCTAAGCATCGCAAATAATTCATTAAAGTTGCGAAGTGGGCCACTTTTTTCAGCTGCCGCTTTATAGTTGGAACACGCCAGAAAAAGCGGCGATAAAATTCTTTGTGATAGTAAGCTAAATCTTCTTTTGTTAGGCCATGAGGTATAAAAACTGGCGAAAAGAAAGAATATTTTGAATAGTCGACAGAGGGAATGGTACCATAGTCTTTGGCAATAGCATATTGATGGGTATTGGGCAAAGGCGTGTTAATTTGTACAGTAATGTCAGTTAAAGGCAAAGAACAGGCAAAATCTATGGTCTCTTCCATCGTTTGGATCGTTTCTCCAGGATGACCCACCATAAAGAAAGCTTTAGTGCAAATTCCAACTTTTTCACAAAGGTTTATCGCTTCGGTAACTTGTTCTTTGGTAATACCTTTTTGGATAAAGTTCAAAATCTTTTGGTTGCCACTCTCTACACCAAAGCGAATAGACCAACAGCCGGCCCGCTTCATAAGGCGCAGTAGCTCTTCATTTACTACGTCTACGCGAGTTGAGCATGTCCACTTC
>SFMI01000165.1 GCA_004554425.1 Candidatus Saccharimonadota bacterium
ATGGCTGAACGGGATGCTCAAGGCCATATTTACAATACAGCTTATGTCTTTAGTCCCAAAGGCGAACTCATTACCAAACATAGAAAAATTCATCTTTTCGATATAGACATAAAAAACGGGCAAACTTTCAAAGAATCTGATACTTTAAGTCCCGGACAAAATATAACCGTCTTTCCAACCGAGTTTGGCCCGATAGGCTTATGCATTTGCTATGATTTTCGTTTTCCTGAATTAGGCCGCCTTATGGCTTTGCAAGGAGCACAAATTGTACTAGTGCCAGCCGCTTTCAATTTAACTACAGGCCCTTTACATTGGGAACTCACCTTTAGAAGTCAAGCTGTCTTCAATCAATTTTTTGCTTTAGGTACAGCTCCAGCTCGAGATCTTTCAGCCTCATACCACTCCTGGGGGCACACTATCGCCGTAGATCCTTGGGGGCGAATTTTGGCAGAATTAGATGAAAAAGAAGGTCAACAAATAGTCGACTTAGACTTAAATCGAATAAAACAAGTGCGTCAACAACTTCCTTTATTGCAACATAGACGCACCGATCTTTATTCGCTGACCCTCAATAAACTAAATTAAATGCCTTCACTGATTGTTAAATTATGGCGTATCCTTTATTTTGCCTAGCTTAGTGAATGTCGGCGCCTTCTACGACTGCTTTGCGGGGCAGGTTTGCAGCTTGATAAGTGCGAATTTTGCTTCCTTTCACGCGGAGTGTTGCAAAATAGGTTAAGCTCGCAAAAAAACTATTAGATAGGACTCTGCAAAAGATTATACGCGCAGAGAGGTGGATCTATTGTCCGAAGAAAAATCAACAAATGCGGCAGCTTCCTCCGCCGACTTGACTAAGCCGTCAGCGGAAACGGAAAGCGCAGCAACAAAAACCAAAGTAAAAAATTCTCAACAGCCCAAAGGTTTATATTGGCTCTTCGGTGCCGAAGCTTGGGAGCGTTTCAGCTATTATGGCATGCGCGCCATTTTAGTATTGTACTTGGTTAGTCAGTTGCAATACGACCGCAAAGACGCCTTAGCCCTCTATGGTATCTATACAGGTTTAGTTTATCTAACTCCCCTTATTGGTGGCTATCTTTCCGATCGCTTCTTGGGAGCTCGCAAAGCCGTAATTATCGGCGGTTGCACTATGGCTATAGGTGAGTTATTACTCTCTCACCCCACATTTCTTTACCCGGCTCTCACCCTTTTAATTTTAGGTAACGGCTTCTTCAAACCAAACATTTCCAATATTGTAGGCGGTCTCTACGAAGAGAATGACCCTCGTCGAGATGGCGGTTTTACCATATTCTATATGGGCATCAATTTAGGCGCCTTCTTCTCACCGCTCATTTGTGGAAGTTTAGGCCAAACGTTCGGCTGGTCTTGGGGCTTCATAGCCGCTGGTATCGGTATGATTATCGGCCAGATTATTTTCAACTTAGGCCAAAGTCGCTTTAACGGCGCTGGCATGCCTCCTGAATTCAAAGGGCCTATCGAAGACGCTCATCTTCATACCAAAGACTACTTTGAAGTGGTTTACTGGATTATCGGCATTATCGGTATTACCGCTGCCGCTTGCGCTCTCTGGTCTTTCACCAAGACAGAATCTTTCAGCCTCACTTCTTCTCCTTTGCCCGTTGCTGTCGGTATTGGCATTTTGGTAACAGCAGGAATCAGTTATCTGTTCACCCATAAGCATACTGACGAATCTAAAGAGCAAAAAGAAGAGACCGATTCCAAACTTACTATAGAAGAGATACACAGACTGTGCGTAATCGTTATTATCACCATGTTTGTAGCTTTCTTCTGGTTAGGATTCGAGCAAGCCGGTGGTACACTTACTTTATTTGCTGAAGAGCAAACCCAGCGAGTGGTCAATTGCTTGGGCAAAGTATTTACCATTCCCGCTTCTTGGTTCCAGTCGATTAACCCCTTCATTATTTGTACTTTTGCTCCACTCTTCTCTATGATGTGGTACAAGTGGGACAACTCTAAGTATGCAATTTCCATACCGGCTAAAATCGGTCTGGGTATGATCATCTTAGGCTTGGGCTTTATTGTAATGTTTATGGGCAGCAGCTTAGCTGCAGATGGTACTAAGGTAAGTCCTATGTGGCTGGTCAGCGTTTACTTCTTACATACCATGGGTGAACTCTGCCTCTCTCCCGTAGGCTTGTCTATGGTTTCTAAACTTTCTCCTCATCGTTTAATGTCCATTATGATGGGCTTCTGGTTCCTCTCTTCGGCTGCAGCTAACTACTTTGCCGGTATTTTGGAAGCTACCTTACACGCCTATCAGATTAACATGTGGTTCTTCCTGATTTGCTCCTCCATTGGCTCCGGTATCTTGGTGCTGATGTTGACTCCTCTGCTGAAAAAATGGATGCATGGTAAAGTTTAGCTAAACTTTGAACCGATAAAAAAATGGACTTTCAAAATTGAAAGTCCATTTTTTTATGTTAATTAAGCAGCATTTACTTCGGCTAAACAACTATCGTTAATGCGCCCAGCCTGCCAAGCAAAAAAAGTAGACATAGTTGCAGCCATTATAAACACCATCGAAACAGAATGAGCAATATTACCTAAGCCAACTAAAGGAGAAACCAAGCCTCCTACAATAAAGCCTAAGGCTCCAAAAACAGCCGAACCAGCACCAGCCTGATCACGCACTTCATTCATAGCTAAAGCGGTTGCTGCAGTAAAAGTCATACCCATGGCCAAGCAGAGAGCTGTCACAATTATCTCATACACAATTAAAGAAGAGCCACAATTCAAAGCTAAAGCAGCAGCTCCGGCACCAAGCAACATGCCAGCGCAACTATAAGAGATACATTTTTCTTGTTTTTCAAATTTAGCCGATACAGCAGCTCCTACAGCAATAGTAATAGAGTTGACAGCAAAATATAAGCTAAAGACCAAAGCGCTTTTATGATGTAAGTTTTGAATTAAAAATGGTGAGGAAGCGATATTGCCAAAAAGTATTCCTTGGGCAGCGGCCATTTGCAAAACATAACCGATAAAGCGTTTTTTTCTAATAACTGCCCCAAACATTTTCAAAACGGATGACCATTTTTCTTGAGAGCGCCTATCTTCTTCGAGAGTTTCTTTATAACATAAACACATAAATCCTATAATTAAGCCAAGTATCAACAAAATGGTAAAAATGCCGCGCCAACCGATAAAGTCGCAGCAAACTCCACCTATAATGGGAGCTGCAACAGGAGCGACACCGTTAATAGCTCCAACGATAGCTAAGGCTTTGGCCAAATCACAACCGGAAAATTTATCTGCAGCAATAGAGCGGGCAATAACAATGCCACCTGCTCCAGCAATGCCTTGCAAAAAACGCATTCCTAAAAAAAATTCAATATTGGGAGCAAAGATACAAGCCAATGTTGAGATTACGAACATAGACATAGAAATAAGCAAAGGGTGACGACGGCCAATTTTATCACTTAAAGGACCGAAGCCAAGTTGTCCAATAGCTAAACCCAACATAGAAAAAGTCAATCCCAGCTGAACTTGAGACATGCCTGTAGAAAAATATTCGGTCATAGAAGGTAAAGTAGGCAAGTACATATCAGTTACAAAAGGCCCAAAGGCAGTTAATACGCCCATAAATAAAAGTAAAAAAGCTCTGGAATTATCTTTCATGAAAAGACCTCAAATGCACAAAAAAAGCAAAATCACAAGGCTAAAACCAGCTTGGTCTTACGCCTAAATAATTTTGCCGCGC
>SFMI01000027.1 GCA_004554425.1 Candidatus Saccharimonadota bacterium
AAAATATCGACTTTCAACATATTGTAAACAACCCTCCTCGACGGAATAGGCGACCCATAGGCCGCTGCTTAAAAATGTTTGTTAGTTCGAAGAACTCACTATGGTCAGCGTCTTTTATTAAAATGAGCTAAAGCCCAATTGCGCACGCCTAAATCATCATCATGCAAAGCGCTACGCAAAAATTCATCACTTTCTGTCTCGGCAGCTAAAGCATAAGCACGACGGCGCACACTGGCATCGCCATAATTGCGACAAAGATCATAAAGTGCTGTACATTGCACTTTAAATTTCTGATTTTGCAAATCTATGCGCTCTTCAGGATCCATAAGAGACATTAAATCTAGGACGCCATGCAAAAGAGGCATTATATCGTCGCTCCAATAAGAAATATTCTCAACAATATGGCGGAGAACTTTAGGAGCATTTTCTGTAGCTTTAGCTAAGCATGTAACTGCTTTTCTAGCTAAGAAATTTGGAGCGTAAACAGGCTGCTTCAAGAAACCGCTAGAGACGCTTTTTTCAACATCAAGACCTAAAGCCCATTGGCAAATAGTAAGCTTATTGTCGGCAGTAAAACCACGTATTCCCAAGGATTGCTCTATAAGGGCCAAACGTCCCTCTTTGGAGAGATAATCGCTAACTAAGAGGCAAATAAATAGACAAACTCTATCGTTATTACTTAATTCCGGCTTGCTCACTAAAGATTTACCGCAATATAAGCTTTCCTCTTTTTTCAAAGGCTCAAGCGAAGCCTCTCTAGCGAAATTTACTTCCGTCTCAGGGTTGATAAGCTCACAGGCGAAACTGATAATCTTATCGACCATAATAGTTTCTCCGGCATTTTCGCAAAGCCAAGCCATAGCTAAAATACCGCCGGGAGAGACCTGAATCAATTGGCTGAGAGCCTTCTGGCGTGTACTATCATTTAACTTTTTAGTTTTGAATATCTCACGAGCTAAAGCATCAATCCAATCTTGCTCTGTTACATAAGCCTGTTCTCCGGCCACATCACGTTTCATACAACGTTGCAAACGTCTGCGAGCCGCCCCCTTAACTTGCTGTAAGGCTGCGCTACTGAAAACCTCGTCCAAAAGAAAATCCTCCCAACGAGAGCTTGGGATATCACTCTTTCCCAACTCCGTTACCTTACTTATTCCCTGTCCACTTTAGCAAAAAAGAGCAAAAAACCTGCTCATGCTAGAGTGAGCAAAGACCAAAAAGGCGGGCCCGCCCTTATAAATAAAACAAGAACGACCCGCCTCCCACATGAACGCAAGTGAATGAGAACCGAATGGCTTTAGGACCACCGGCTCTCATCTCTAGCTTTCAATCTAGAAATTAAAGGGACTGCTACCCAAGCTTACAGCCAAGCTGTCTTCAGGAGCAAGCGAACTATCGAATACCGAGGGTTCTTCATGCTTAGTCTCCTCATAGACCTTAGCGCCATGTAAGCCAATCTTCACCTGGCGATATTGCTCCATACCAGTACCGGCGGGGATCAACTTACCGATGATGACATTTTCCTTCAAGCCACGCAAGTGGTCAACTTTACCATTGATAGCGGCTTCAGTGAGCACCTTAGTAGTCTCTTGGAAGGAAGCTGCTGACAAGAAGGAGTCGGTAGCCAAAGAAGCTTTGGTAACGCCCAAGAGCACGGGCTCGAAAGTAGCGAAAGCTCTGAGCTTATCGGCAGCACCAGCTTCTCCAAATTCAGCAATAAGTTTATCGTTTTCGGCGCGAACCATATTATTCTGGCTCTCAACATAAAGCACATCTTGTAAGCTGCCAGGCAACATGTTGGTATCGCCAGCATCGGTAATACGTACTTTACGCAGCATTTGACGCACAATAACTTCTACGTGCTTATCGCTGATGTCTACACCTTGATCGCGGTATACGGTTTGTACCTGGTCTACGATGTAGCGCTGTACATGCTCTAAGCCTTTAATGCGCAAAATGTCATGAGGATTCATGAAGCCATCGACAATGACGTCGCCAGCTACCACGGTGTCACCTTCGGTAACATTGAGTCTGGCATTGTGAGGCACCAACATGTCGAATTCATCTTCGACACTACCGTCGGCACGGCGACGAGTGATGGTAACCTTTTGCTGGCCTTTCTCTTCACCAAGAGTGACAACACCACTGATCTCGGCCAAGAAGCCCAAGTTCTTAGGCTTGCGAGCTTCGAAGAGTTCTTCTACACGAGGCAAACCTTGTACGATGTCTTCCTGAGCTACACCACCGGTGTGGAAGGTACGCAAGGTCAACTGAGTACCAGGCTCACCAATGGACTGAGCAGCTACAATACCGACAGTCTCACCGATTTCGACGGGCTTACCGGTAGCCAAGTTGCGGCCATAGCACTTAGCGCAAACGCCATGCTCAGCGTGGCAAGTCATAACAGAACGGATTCTGAAGCCGGGACGATACCAAGTATGGCGATCCTCCGGATTGGGCTTAATGAAACCGCTGGCATCGGCGTCGCGGGAGAGCCAACGCTCGATATCGGCAGCCTGCTCTTCTTCGATCAGATCGCCGGAGCTAATGTGGCAAGGATTACCACTCTTGTCCTCATAATCGAGGTCTTGAGCAGCGTAACGACCAGTCAGACGCTCAGCTAAGCGCATCTTGACATCGTTGCCATTGACAGCAGGCTCAACCAAAATACCATGGCTGGTACCGCAATCGGCTTCGCGCACGATAATGTCCTGAGAGACATCGATCAAGCGGCGAGTAAGGTAACCAGAGTCAGCCGTACGCAAAGCGGTGTCGGCCAGACCTTTACGAGCGCCGTGAGTACCGATGAAGTATTCTAATACGGTCAAACCTTCACGCAAGTTGGCGCGAATAGGCATCGGGATGATCTTACCAGTCGGGTCAGCCATCAAACCGCGCATACCGGCCAGCTGTTTTACCTGGGATGGGTTACCACGAGCACCGGAAGTTGCCATCATAAACACCGGGTTCAAGCGATCTAAGTGGCGCATCATCGCTGAACCAACTTCCTCTGTGGCGTCAGCCCAAATCTTGTTGAGCTGCAAATAGTGTTCGTTTTCAGTCAAGAAACCTCTGGCTAAGAAGCGATCGGCCACGGCGACCTTTTCATCGGCGTGAGCCAAAATGCGGCCTTTCTCAGGAGGAATCTTAATATCGTGTACGCTGATAGACGTACCAGAGCGAGTGGCGAACTTGTAGCCCAGAGCCTTGAGGTTATCAAGGAAAGCAGCTGTTTTAGTGTTGCCATGGGCTGAGTGAGTGCGCTTAACCAGTGCGACAATATCTTTCTTGCCGAAGGGATGGTTAAATTCGGCAAAGACCATACGGCCTTTACCCAACTTGCGACCGTCGCCGGGCATGATGGAATCTTCGCGTATATTGTCAGGAACAGCACCCCACATAAGCAAACGACCCACTGTGGTGGAAACGCGCTCATTAAACAGGCTGACGAAAATGGGAGCCTGAATTTCAACTACGCCAGATTCGTAAGCTAAAATGGCCTCGTTGACGGAGCTAAAGCACTTGCCTTCGCCTTTGGAGTCGTGCTTTTCAATGGTGAGGTAATACATACCCAATACCATGTCTTGGGTAGGCACAGTAGCGGGAGAGCCATAAGCAGGCAAGAGAATGTTGTGCGCAGACAACATGAGAATGCGGGCTTCGGCCTGAGCGCCGGCAGACAAAGGAAGGTGAACAGCCATCTGGTCACCGTCGAAGTCGGCGTTGTAAGGAGTACACACCAAAGGATGGAGCTGTAAAGCTTTACCTTCTACCAACACGGGCTCGAAAGCCTGAATGCCCAAGCGGTGCAGCGTTGGGGCGCGGTTGAGCAGAACGGGATGATCTACAATAACCTCTTCCAAAGCATCCCAAACTTCGGCGCGGGCTTTTTCGACCATGCGTTTGGCAGCTTTAATATTGAGAGCCTTGCCATTGTCAACCAAGTTCTTCATGACAAAGGGCTTGAAGAGCTCTAAAGCCATTTCTTTAGGCAAACCGCACTGGTGCAATTTTAACTTCGGGCCGACTACAATTACGGAACGGCCGGAGTAGTCTACACGCTTACCGAGCAAGTTCTGACGGAAACGACCTTGCTTACCTTTGAGCATATCAGATAAGCTCTTCAAAGGACGGCTGTTGGGGCCAGTGACGGGACGACCGCGACGGCCGTTGTCAATCAAGGCATCGACAGCTTCTTGAAGCATGCGCTTTTCGTTCTTGACGATAATGTCGGGAGCCCCTAAATCCTGCAAACGACGCAAACGGTTGTTACGGTTGATAACACGGCGGTATAAGTCGTTTAAGTCAGAAGTGGCAAAACGAGCGCCATCGAGCTGCACCATAGGGCGCAAATCGGGAGGGATGATGGGAATAACCGTCAAGACCATCCACTCAGGGCGGTTGCCGGACTTACGGAAAGCTTCAACAACTTCCAAGCGCTTTATAGCTTTGGCTTTGCGCTGTCCGCTCTGCTCTACGATGTCGGTGCGCAGTTCTTCGTAAAGTTTATCTAAGTCGATCTCTTTGAGAAGCTCTTGAATAGCTTCAGCACCCATGCCGGCACGGAAATTGCCATAAGGATACTTTTCTTTGAGCTCGCGGTATTCTTGCTCGGAGAGGAGCTGGTACTTTTTGAGGCCGATCTCCGGATCACCGGGATCGATCACAATGTAGCTGCTGAAATAGATAACCTTCTCCAAATTGCGAGGAGAAAGCTCGAGGAGCAAGCCTATACGAGAAGGCACGCCCTTAAAGTACCAAATATGCGTCACGGGAGAGGCCAAATTGATGTGGCCCATGCGCTCGCGGCGCACTTTAGCGCGGGTAATTTCTACACCGCACTTATCGCAAATCAAACCCTTGTGACGTACGCGTTTATACTTACCGCAATGGCACTCCCAGTCTTTAACCGGACCAAAAATGCGCTCGCAGAAAAGTCCATCGCGCTCAGGTTTGAGAGTTCTATAGTTAATAGTTTCGGGCTTCTTGACTTCGCCGAACGACCATTTACGAATCTGTTCGGGAGAGGCAAGACCTATTTGCATAGCCTCAAAATTATTGACATCCATATTAACTTGAGTCCTCCTGGTGGGCGGCAGAAGATAGGCTTCATGTACAACCTCTCTCTTCTGCCAGCCGCAGTAAGAGCTTTTAACCTAAGAAGCCTTAGATTTAAGCCAGAGCATTATCGGACATACCAAAGATTTCGTGCGATCCACTGCTGTGCACTTGCTCTTGTTCTTCCACCGAGCGAATCTCGATCTCACGTCCGTTGGAGCCCAGAATCTTGACATCCAGGGCCAAACTCTGCAATTCCTTAATGAGTACTTTGAAGGACTCAGGAACGCCGGGTTCGAGAACATTTTCACCCTTAACAATGGCTTCGTAAGTCTTGACACGACCCAAAACGTCGTCGGACTTAACAGTAAGAAGCTCTTGGAGAGTGTAAGCAGCGCCATAAGCTTCGAGGGCCCAAACTTCCATTTCACCGAAGCGCTGGCCACCGAACTGGGCTTTACCGCCCAAAGGCTGTTGAGTAATCAAGCTGTAAGGACCGGTGGAGCGAGCGTGAATCTTGTCATCCACCAAGTGGGCCAACTTGAGCATGTAGATCTGACCGACAGTGACGCGACCATCGTAAGGCTCACCAGTACGTCCATCGTAAAGAACGGTCTTGCCGTCGACGACAACGTGTCTGCGGTAAAGCTCGATATAAGTCGCGATTTCGCGAATTTGCTCTAAGCTGTAATGTTTACGGTGACCGATAAGGACTTCACCTAAACGGTCTTCCAAGCTGCGCTCACGCAGAACTTGATTTACTTCGTTGATATCAACGTCGTAACCGCGCAATTCTTTGATGATAGTAGCAGCTAACTGATTTTCAGGAGTCTCATCGATAATTTTCTTGAGCTCTTGAGTAGTGTAGATAAGCTTGGTCTTGTTTTTGATAAACTCTTGCAAACGAGAGATGCGGCTAGGCTCATCCAAAACGTAGACCAACTCTTCGGTATTGAGATAGACGCCTTTGCGCTGCAAGTCAGCTTGCAAGTTGGCGGTATTCATCACATAACGAAGCTCTTCTTCAGAAGCAGAGTCGAAAACAGGGACCTCTACGCGGAAACGAGGCTTACCGGGATCGGAAAGCATGGCCATAGCCAAGCCCAAATGAGTTTCCAAAATCTGACCGATGTTCATACGAGAAGGTACACCCAAGGGGTTCAGAACAATCTGAACGGGAGTGCCATCGGGCAAATAAGGCATATCCTCAATAGGCATAACGCGAGAGACTACACCTTTGTTACCGTGACGTCCGGCCATCTTGTCGCCTTGCATAATCTTACGCTTTTGAGCGACATAGACGCGCACTAACTTATTGACGCCGGGCTTAAGGTCGGTAGACTTCTTGCCACCATTTTCTTCGTCATCGCGGTTGAAAACCTTAACGTCGATAACTTTACCCTTCTGGCCATGAGGCACTTTAAGGGAAGTATCGCGCACGTCGCGGGCTTTCTCACCGAAAATAGCACGGAGCAAGCGCTCCTCGGCGGTAAGTTCAGTCTCGCCCTTAGGAGTGACTTTACCTACCAAGATGTCTTCAGTGTTGACCTCAGCACCGATACGAACGATACCGTTTTCGTCGAGATCTTTGAGAGCATCTTCACCAACACTAGGAATATCACGAGTAATCTCTTCAGCACCAAGCTTGGTGTCGCGAGCTTCGCACTCATGCTCTTCGATGTGAATGGAGGTAAATACGTCGTCGCGGGCCACTTCTTCGCTAAGCAAGATAGCGTCTTCGTAGTTATAACCTTCCCAAGGCATAAACGCGACTAAGACGTTGCGTCCTAAGGCTAACTCTCCGTTTACAGAAGAAGCGCCATCAGCCAAAACGCTGCGCACATCAACGCGCTGTCCCAAGCTCACAGCAGGACGCTGGTTGATGCAAGTGCCGGCGTTAGAACGCTTAAACTTACGTAAATGATAGACATGCTCTTGACCGAGCTCGTCGGTGACAGTAACAGCGGTAGCGGAAACTGCGCTGACATAGCCCTTGTGTTTGGAAACAACCAAAGCACCGGAGTCGGTAGCAGCTCTGTATTCCATACCAGTACCGACAATAGGAGCCTGAGGAGAGAGTAAAGGTACAGCTTGGCGCTGCATGTTTGCACCCATGAGGGCTCGGTTGGCGTCGTCGTGCTCCAAGAATGGAATCAAGGCCGTAGCTACAGAGACGATTTGCTTAGGAGTTACGTCCATGAAGTCTACTTCTTCACGAGCTACAACAGTGGTCTCTTTCTTGCCACGCTTACGGCGAACTACCACACGGTCGTCAATAATATTGCTGCGCTCGTCGAGACGGGTGTTGGCCTGACAAATTACATATTCGTCTTCTACATCGGCGTCTTGGTACTGAATTTCGTCGGTAACGTGTACGCGCACAGGCACTTTGACGTCTTGGGCCAACAACTCATCGTAATCACGGCGCTCGATAATGTCTCCACTGTGGAAAACAGCACCGGTGCTGGGATTGGTAAAGTCGGCGGAAAGAATCAGATTGACTTTGCGGTAAGGAGCCTCAATGAAGCCGAAAGAGTTTACTCGACCATAAGTAGCCAGAGAACCGATCAAACCGATGTTAGGGCCTTCAGGAGTTTCAATAGGACAGATACGGCCATAGTGAGAGTCGTGTACGTCGCGGACTTCGAAGCCAGCACGCTCACGGGAGAGACCGCCAGGGCCTAAGGCAGACAGACGGCGCTTGTGAGTAAGCTCGGCCAGCATGTTGGTTTGGTCCATAAACTGGGAGAGCTGAGAAGATCCGAAGAACTCTTTGATGGCAGCAGTTACGGGGCGAGTGTTGATGAGCAGCTGAGGAGTGATCGTTTCCACATCCTGTACAGACATACGCTCACGCACTACGCGCTCCAAGCGGAGCAAACCGACGCGGAACTGATTTTGAAGCAGCTCGCCTACGCCACGGATACGACGGTTGCCTAAGTGGTCGATATCGTCATGCTTTACCAATACATCGAAGCTGTCTTCGCTGTCGGCTTTGAGCTTCATGACGCCATTTTCGACATAAAGATGGAGACCTTCGTCTAAAGATACGGTAGGTTCTTTCTCATCCTGACGTCGGTAAGCATCAGCTTTCATCAAAGCCAATACGTAGCGGATAGCGGCAACGACGTCGTTTTTGCTAAGAATGGAAGGATACTCCAAGTGTTTACCACACTCGCAGCAATCTTCTTTATCGGGCATGTTGTAAGCGCCGCAGTGGGTGCATACAATCTTGCGGCCCAATTTGCGAGCCAAACGATAGCTACCTACTCTGGCCAAATCGTAGCGTTTGCGCTCGAAGAATAAGTTGTTTAACAGTGTGCGGGCGCTCTCTTGAGAAGGTTGCTCACCGGGACGCTGTTTTTTATAAATTTCTAACAAAGCCTCTTCTACAGTCTCTACAGAGTCTTTAGCGAGGGTATTTTCAAGTAAAGGCTCACCATTAAAGAGAGCTCTTATATCATCATCACTTTCATACTCTAAAGCGCGCAGCAATACGGTAGCAGGCAGCTTGCGGGCTTTATCGATACGCACGTAAATGATACCGGCAGTATCGGTCTCGAATTCCATCCAGGCGCCGCGGTTAGGAATAACTACAGCCGACCAAGTGGAATGACCAGTGTTAGGATCTTCGTGATGCTGATAATAGATACCCGGAGAACGTACCAACTGACTAACGATAACACGCTCGGCGCCATTGATAATGAACGTTCCTTGCTCGGTCATGGCAGGGAAATCGCCGATAAAGATCTCTTGTTCCCTGGCTTCGCGTACTTCGCCATTTTCTTTGGTGGTTAAGCGAACTTTAACCTTTAAAGGATAGGCGTAAGTGGCATCTTTGTCACGGCACGTTTCAACCGACTGGGGCGGTTCGTCTAATTTATGCTCAAGGAATTCCAGCACTAAGTTGCCGGTAAAGTCCTCGATTGGAGATATATCTTTAAAGGTATCGTCCATACCTTTTTGTAAAAAGCGGCTGTAAGACGAGCGCTGAAGCTCAATTAAATAAGGGAGCTCCATAACCGGCGGAATTTTTTGGAAAGATATACGCCCTGTGGCCTCGTTCTTGTGTCGAAGAAACGACATTCGAGAAGATCCTCCTCTGCGCAATTAGCTGACATATTCCCCATGCCCAAAGGTAGAGGATTCTTAGATGCAAACGAACTCTGTTTCCGCTGAACGGATTGTACAAGTTCTCTCTAAATAGATGATGCCCCATCTATATACAAATATTCTAATTCTCTGCGCCCTATTTTTCTGCTGGCGAGAGCAGATCCCATACGGCGTTTCAGCTGAATATACTTCGAGAACAAACTGCCCCTTCAACCAATCGCGGCAAGACGAGACAGCCTTACCGAAAAGGTTGCAAGTTGTAGTATTTTTAGCTTATTCCTACGCAAAGAAAGAACAAAAAGAGCGCACACCAACACCTTGCCAGTGCGTAAGCTCCTCAGCTATCCCCTTTTATAGAACTTTTCAAGCAAAACTTGTTCCGAGTCTTATCAATACTCAACCCAAACTGATCGGCGAAAGTGCCGATCTCGCGAGGGCTTAACAGCCCCACGAGGGGATTTTGACCCTCTATCGCGCATGATATAATACAACTATAAGATAGTAAAGTCAAGTTTAGGCAAACGTACGAGCGCAGCCAAAGCTGAACCACTTATAAAAAACCTAGTTTCAAGTCAACTTTTTTGTTATAATGCCCCGGCAACTTAAACGAATTGATATACTTTTGGAGGAACACAATGGAACCTGATGCCAAACTCGAAGCTATTGTCGAGCGTATTGAAGCTTTAGAAGAAGAAAAAGCTGGCATAGCTCAAGATATCAAAGACGTATATGCCGAAGCAAAAATCGAAGGATTCGATGTTAAAGTTCTGCGCCGTATTATTAGCTTGCGCAAGCTCGAGCCTCAAGAAAGAGAAGAGCAAGAAAGTTTATTAACACTCTATATGCAAGCTTTAGGTATGTATAGCAACGCTCACAACAAACCTGAAGAGAAGAAATAGTCTATCTTTTGCGGCTTATCAGCAACTTAGCAGCCTTTTTGTCTGTCCACTTTGAATAGTTTAGCATTGACAAGCCGCAAAATATGGATATAATCATCCGAGCATAGTTATGTCGAGGCGTAGCGCAGCCTGGCAGCGCGCAACGTTCGGGACGTTGAGGTCGGAGGTTCAAATCCTCTCGCCTCGACCATACAGCGGATAAAGAGTCGATCAACAGCGAGTGTTGGTCGGTTCTTTTTTTTGCCAAAAACAAAAAAAATACCTGCCGCTATGCTTGCACGGAAAATATTCTTCCTCTTGCAACTCTACACCGTCGGCAGATATTTGTTTTACATTTGTTCCCCAGCTATACTTGAATATCGATAACTTCTTCGGGATTTACTGTTTCAAAATTACGATGTTTGGCAGGCAACAATTCTAATAAGCGGCGCATAATTTGCAAACGGAAAGGAGCAGTATCCTCAATAATTCTATGTTCGAAGGGACGAACAGCTGTTTTTATGTAGGGGCCTACAATATCTTCTATTTGGCTAAAACGAACCACAACATTTTCAGGTTCACCAGCTGGAAAACGACCGAAGATCAAACGTCCAGGTTTACTTAAAACCACTGCGTCAATATCCGGCAAAACGGTTGGTTCCATTTCTGTCCAAAATATAGAGCGAAAAATTTGTTGACGAGACAATTTATTGCGCATTAGTACAATACGCGGTACATAAATTCCACGGCCGTCATAGCGCTTAGTCAATTGGGAGCGAGCATTAGCATAGCGCCACATAGTGTCCATTTGCTCCATAGGGAAATAATGGGGCAATTCGTCATCTCCCATAGACATGCGATGAATTGTGCGTTTATTTTGCTCGTTCCAAAGAACTTGCAACTGAGCTCCATCAGGTTTTTCAATTACCTGACCATTGGGAGTATAAATCCAATACTTAGTTTGTTTGGCAAACTGGGCCAAAATGGGCATACTCTCGCGAGCGATAAAAGTAGGGCAAACACAAGGAACGCTGACGCTTAAGCCAGTTTCGTAAGCACTAAAATTGATAACTCCTGGGCTCGGAGTTTTGCAAACGAATTCAAAAGAGACCAAAGTCTCCGGATTTATATATTCAGCACTCCACAAGGCGCCTCTAGCTCCCCCTTCGGTAATTTCTATATGAGGGGAAATAGCAGCAACTTTTTCTTTCAATTCTTCCGGAGTAGGACGCGGATCTACTGTCGAGACCAAAAAATCCATATCAAAACCCAAAACGCGTACCTCCAGAAGCAAGCTCGATCTTTTTGGCTAACCTTTTGTTTTTTCTTATTATTAACCTCCCGCCTAAGATTCGTACATACAGAAAAAATAGCTAATTAAGCCGATAGTCACCTAAAAGAAGGGCAGTGAGCAAACAGACAAGAAATCTACGCAAGGTTAATCAGTACAAAAATCAGTCAGCCTTCAAGAGGTAAAGAAAAGAATATGGTTGCTTTTAACTTCAAAAAGTATTTAGCTATTGCCGGAGCTTTAGCCTTATTTACTTGCACAACTCCCTCAGTCTCTCCAGCTCAGGCAGAAAATGGTGGAGAAAATAGCGGCATTACCATTTATCAAGCTACAGAACAGGAAGCTCAAAAAGCGGAAATAACTGTTAATTCCTCCTCTACTGCAGACAGTTCCGCCTCAGACACTTCAGATTCAGAATACACCGACGAAGCCGCTCCCATATTCGATATGCGTGGAGACGACGGCGTTCTTAGAGATTTTCGCCCCAGCGCTTTGTCTTTTATTAGCCGCAACCGTATATTAGTATGCGACGAGAATAGCCAACAGATGCATATTTTTGACACAGAAGGCCGACGTTTTCGCCGTCTTGAAGTGCCACGTACTTTTCCTCAGCCGCGCTATACTGGCTTGTGCAATCTTGAAGACGGCAAGTTTTTTGTTGTAGGCAGCCACCATCATATCAACAACAATGTACGTTACCTTTGGGCCAGAGGTGTACTCCATTATTATGAATTGCGCGGCGAGCGCTTTACGGACAACTCGGCAGCCAACAACTACGATCCGGAAATGGCCTGGCGTAATACGGGATATTTCGGCGAAAACGCTCAACAACGCTTAAAAGTTGAAGGTATAGCTTGCAATCCTATTGACGACGCTCTTTACTTTGCTCTCTCTCAGCCAATGAACAAAGATGAAAGCGTAATCATCTACAAAGCTTCGCTCAATCAGGTTATCGAGCGCAAGAAAAAAATCAATTTTGAGATTTTAAAAACTAATTTAAAACCGGGTTTGGACAGCTCACTCAACGAACCTTTCGTTCTGACTGATATTTATTACGTGCAAGATAAGGGATTGCTTTTCCTCTTGTCTTCCAAAACTCCAGACGAGAGATTCAGTGGCACCAGTCAAATTTGGTATCAGCCTGACGGCTCCGAAGAAGCTCGCTTAGTGGCCGATAACATCGCACCTGGCAATTTTGCTTCCGGTTTAGCTGCCTATAAAGTGGGTGACAATTACAATATCGGCATAGTTTTCGATAATAACCCAGCCCAAAATGACATTCCTTCGCGCTTTTTGCTCTTGGAAGATGTATCTTTCTAAGGGGAAGCGAAATAAAAAATGAGCAGAGAAGACTTAGAATTTTTGCAAGAATCAGGCCAAGAGTGGTATGCCCCTCAAGGACTACGTTTTACTTGTCAGCGCTGCGGACGCTGCTGTTCCGGCCCTTCTGGAATAGTACAATGCACAAACAAAGAAGCCAGAGCGATGGCCAAAGAATTGCAAATGGATTGGAAAGAATTTTTGCATTCTGTGGTATGCCGCTATAAGGGGCAATTTTACGTGAAGGAAGTAGAAAGTAAATACGGTTTTGATTGTGTGTTGTTGGAGCGTGACGAGAAAAATGCCCAAGCCCCTACAGGATGTATGGTAAGGAACTCGCGCCCCATACAATGTCGCACTTGGCCCTTTTGGCCAGAAGTGGTATTTTCGCCCAAAACCTGGCGCTTGGCCGCCAAACGCTGTCCGGGCGTAGGTATAGGCGAATTGCACAGCGTGGAAGAAATACGCCAAAAAGTAGCTTTAACTTCCGATCCTACAGACGCTCCTCCAGAAGATATGGTTCTGACAACGCGCTTGCCACGCCGCACGAGCGAAAGCTAAAGCCGCTTAATTCTTGTACCAAATTTTTTTGGCGTCTATTGATCTATCCCAATCACGACCGCCATGGACTGTAATGAGCGATCCTTTCTTTATATCGTTGAAAAATTCGACCCAGCTCACTTTTTCATAACGAAATTCCCCATCGTCAGGATTGGGAGTAGCGCGTCTCATAAGTTCGGTGTTGTATTTTACATAAACCCAATTTTGACGGCGATTGGGATTGGCATCAAGCTCAGCTATACCCAAGCGCTGTTCGGCCTTATCAACTACTACTATTCTATATTCGCCAGTCGTCAAAATAATTTGAGCTTGGGCACTTCTCACACACCCCAGTCCCAAAATAATTGCGGCTAAAATAGCTAAATATTTGCCTACTTTTATCATTTTTTTGCTCCGGTTAGACGTATAGTTTTAAGCGTGAAAGAAGTTTTCACGCCTTTTGTTTCTGTTAAATATTCTTTTTCCGATAAAGAAGCACCATTTTTCGTCGCCACGGCAGGCCTATCCCTCCTAGCAGGATTTAAGCCTAAGAAGCTCGCAACTATTGGTAGGTATTTTTGTTGTTAATTTAAGAGGCGGTGTGTTTTTATGGCAAATTATCCCTGTGCGGAATGTGGCAATATGGTAGAAACAAAAGGCATAGGCACCTGCCCGAAATGCGGATGCAAAAAGCCTTTTAAATGTAGCAAGTGTGGTAAACAAATCGGTCTAGATTTCGTTTACAAACCTGAGAAGCTCACTTTTAGCGGAAAACCTCTTTACTGCTTAGATTGCGGTTCCGACGTAGAGCAAGTTCCTTGCGCCCGTTGTGGCAAAACTCTAATCCGTTCTACCGGCGTAGAAAGACCTATAGACGGAGTTATTAAAGTTTATCACAAAGAATGTCTCGAGCAGCAGAGCAAGATTTACACCTTTGTGATGCCTATTACCGTGTTTGTAACAGGTATTGCTGTAGGCTACGCTGCTTGGATGTTAACCCACGCCTGGTATGGCCTCGTAGTAGGTGCTTTGCTTGGAGCAGGCATAGGCAAAGCTGCAGCAGATAAATTTTTACCCAATTAGCCACATAAAGTACAGTTCATATAAAAAAGAAGCCGCACTCCCCAATAATACGAATTGGGAGTGCGGCTTCTTGCTTAATTATAAAAATTAGGCAGTAAAAAGCTTAGGCACAAACCCCAAGCAATGAAGTCTGGAAATAGACTCTTGAAAATATTCCTCAGTGCCAGGTTCAAGTTCTTCCCAAGTGTAGGTAAGCACCGTGTCAACCGAACCCAATTTACGTCTTACTCGACGTGGAGTGCTAAAAAATTCGGTCAGACGTCGATTTAATCCCACGTCTGGGCAATCAACTTTAACACCATTTTCATCATCGAAACTCACGGTACCCAGAGGGAATTCCCCCGTTTTGCGCCCGTCCCGAGCCATAACTAAAGGATACAAGACATAATCCATAGCTCATAATCCTTTCGTGAACTTATATTTTTCCAACTTTTTTTCTTTTTCAGAAGCAGCGAAGGGATTCCGACTAAGCCACATCAGGCTTGTTTACCGCTTTTAAGGTGCAAATACTCCAGGTAATCATACATAAGCCGATCAAAATCGTAAAGATCTTCACGGCTCCAAAGAGTCTCGCTACAATCATTAGCCGAGAAATAGGCTTCTACAGCCTGAGCAAAATAGTTTACTGGATCGGCGCAAGACATAGGATCTGGAGCACAATGTCCCTCTAAATTCGTTTGGCAAGCCTGAGCATTAGCCTTAATTACCGGCGATTGCAAACTAGCGAAGGTGCCTTCGCCAAGAGCATGGTCCCAAGCCATACCGAAATAATAAAGCGCAGGATGGAACCCATAAATAGATTCTGCTTGGCCGGATTCGGAGAACAACTCTGAAGCAATAAGACAAAGCCGCTCTTTCGCTAGGTAGGCTCCATGACCTATTTCACGTCCTTGCAAAGAAGAATCGGCTGCGCAGACAGCGGCCTTCAATTCTTGGTGGGACAGTAATTTTACTTTTAAGCCGTCGCGCATACACGCGTCTAGGACACCCTTGCCAAAGCGGCTGAGTAATAAACGCAAAGACTCGGCAACTTCAGGAGCAGCTTGGCACACAATTAGCTGATCAAGCACTTTTTCCAACTCGTGAGGCACTTTAAGAGCTTCAGCTTCACGTTTATTCTTAGAAGTACGGCTGGATAACTCTACAACTTCTGGCACAGCCTCATGAAAGATAAAACCTTCAGAATTATCCAACAGAGATGATATAAAGCTGCTACCGTGCTTCTCTTTAGGCTGTGCTTTTTGAGCTTCAGCTCGAGATTGCGAGAGATCGACATCTTCGGCCGCAGGAAGAGAAGCTTCCTGATTGCCAACAGGTATTTTAACAACTCTATCTGCAGAATCCGCCCGCACTTCCGGCTCAGTAGGAGCTACAACTTGAGCGCTCGTAGAAGCTGCCGCTTCTTCGGCTTGTGCTTCTTTAGCCTCTCTAACCATAGCTTCAGATAGAGCAGCTTCACGCTGACCATCTAAATCAATAACAGCATCTACCCCCAAATTGTCATGGCTGGGGACATCTTTTGTAGAAGTGGCCTTATCTTCCGAAGATTCAGTGGCTTCTTCTGAGCCATTATCTTCCGAATGTGCAGGCACAGGCAGCTCACTCAAAGGAGCATTATCATCGGGAGTTTCCGCTTTTGAGTCGATAAGACAAGTACTTTGCCCTTCGTCAAAGAGAGTATCAGCCGAACGCTGAGCTGCCTTTTTATCCTCTTCCTCAACATCTTCTTCCCACATTTTGCGAAAAAGAGCAGCTCCTCCACCACCTCCCCCGCCACCGACTAAGTCATCCATGTCACCTAGCATATCTTCACCCATGTCGGACAAATCGGAACTAAATTCGGCGGTATCATCAATATAATGGCTCTTACGTACGCCGGCCTTTTCTTTGCGTTCACGCATCATGTTGGTACGCAAGCCATCACTGGAGCGCTGAGTATTTTCCAGCATACGCTGATTCTGGGAATTCATTATGAAGATTGGATCCATCATGACTTTATCTACGTTCGCTCCACACAAGCAATTCCTTCAGCACTTATCTTGCGCTTAACTAAACAAAAAAAAAGACAAAATAAAACCGCAGCTGACAGAACTTCTACTAAAAAAATATTAACAGTTCTGTCGCAAGCTGCGGCTTACCTAAGCTATAAAGGAATGCACAAAAATTACTAAGGCTTAATTAAATAGTCCTCGCCGTAGCCATAATGTTCAATAATATAATCCATATCTTTATCGCCACGACCGGAAAGGTTGACCAAAACAGAGCCGTGAGACTGGTTGCGAGCCAGCTTCATAGCATAAGCCAAAGCATGGGAGCTTTCCAAAGCGGGAATAATGCCTTCATATCTGGAGAGATTATAGAAAGCTTCCAAAGCTTCCTTATCGGTAACCTTATCGTAACATACACGTCCTAAGCTATGTAAGAAGGCATGCTCGGGGCCTACAGAAGGATAATCTAAACCAGAAGCTACGGAGTAGACGGGAGCGGGCTCGCCATCTTTATCTTTAAGCATTAAGCTATTGAAACCATGCATGACGCCAGGAGTACCATAAGTGATACTAGCTGCATGATCGCCCATTTTTTCACCACGACCTAAAGGCTCAACACCGTAAATTTTGACAGGATCGTTAAGGAAAGCGCTAAATAAGCCCAGAGAGTTGCTGCCGCCGCCTACACAAGCAACTACAGCATCAGGCAAGAAGCCCATCATGTCTAAAAATTGCTCACGAGCTTCTACACCGACTACCATTTGGAAATCGCGTACAATCATGGGGAAAGGATGAGGGCCAACAGCAGAGCCGATGCAATAGATGGCAGTTTCGTACTCTTTAAGGTAAGCTTCAAAAGCAGCATCGACGGCTTCTTTTAAAGTTTTGAGACCATGGGTGGCCGGAATAACTCTAGCGCCAAGCAAACGCATACGCGATACGTTGGGAGCTTGTTTCTTAATATCGACTTCGCCCATATAGATATCGCACTCTAAACCGAAATAGGCGGCGGCAGTAGCCAAAGCCACACCGTGCTGACCAGCACCAGTTTCAGCGATGAGCTTTTTCTTGCCCATAAATTTGGCCAGTAAACCTTCACCCATGCAATGGTTGAGCTTGTGAGCACCTGTATGGTTAAGATCTTCGCGTTTTAAATAGATCTGAGTATGACCGAGCAAATTGGAAAGACGCTCACAATGGTATACAGGAGTGGGACGTCCCTGAAATTCACGGCGAATGCGACGCAACTCAGTAACGAACTTAGAAGAGTGGCAGATAGTCTGATAGGCTTCGGTAATTTCTTTGAAAGCTGGCACTAACTGCTCTGGCAAGTAAGATCCGCCGAAGGGTCCGAACATACCTTCGGAATCGGGATAGTTCTTTAAATAAGTGGCGAAATCTACATTGTTATTGTTCATCTAAAAAACATAGCTCCTAGCTAACCGACTCAAGAAAATGAGCCGATGAAACTAAAAATAGGTAAAAATTGCCAATAAGCAGACCTAGTTTAGCACTTGAAATTAGACCAATCAAACAAAATAGACTGGTAAAAAACTGGTATTTATATTTTTTTTAACTAAACTTAAGCCAAATTGAGCTTATTTTTGTTCTTTATCCATAGTTTAAAGCTTCAACTTCGCACAAACACAATTTGTCAATTCCAATCAATAGCAACAACCTTCGCCTAAAAGTCTGCTAAGTTCAAAGCGCAATTCACTGCTATCATCAACACAATAGTCTCTATGTAAACGAATAACAGTAGTATCTTCTGGACCGCGCACATGTACAAAAACAGGACGATCGCCTTTATGACGCAACAAAATTTCTTTAAAATCAGCCACAAAACGACGCGCCGAACCAGGGAAAGCAACATTTAGACCTTTAAAACTCTTTACTACGGAGTCATCAAAATCATTTTGCACTTTGTTGCCAGAAGCCATAATAAAGTTCACATCGCTCACATCTATGGCATTGATACGATACTTTTCTTCCTCCGGCTCAGCCTCTTCGACAGCTAAAGTTTGGCCTTCGTCGTCGTCACCATCTTCATCATTTTCGTCAAAAGCGGTAGGAGGCGCGGGATTAAAACCGTGATCGACTTCAACCGTACCGCGCACAATAATAACTTGGCCTTCACCACATTTTAATTCCACTGTGCCAGTAAAATCTTGCATAGTAATAAAAGCCATTTTATCTTTGCGCTTAGTAATAACTGTGCGACAGGCTGTCACTAATCCGCCTACTTTAACATTGCGACCTACCATAGAGCCAAGTTGATCGATTGTACATGTAGTATTTTCTTTCAGTACCTCTACATAATCTTCCAAAGGCGATCCGGAAAGATAAACTCCCAGCATATCTTTTTCAAAATCGAGCAATTCACGACGGGCGAACTCATCTTCATTAGTATGAATTACACAGCGTATATCATCTTGGCCGCCACCTCCAGGCTCGTCGCCAAAAAGGCCCACTTGAGCATTGGCCGCTTCACGCTGACACATTTTCATATATTCTGAAATATGTTCCAAATTACTAAGTAAAGTGGCTCGGTTAACCCCAAAAAGATCAAGCGCTCCCGCTTTTATAAGGCCTTCCCAAACTTTTTTATTGATATAACGAGGATCGAGACGGGCACAAAAATCGATTAGGTTCTTGTAGGGGCCATGCTCTTCACGCTCTTTCACTATTAAATTTACAGCATTGAGGCCTACGCCGCGCAAAGCGGCCATACCCCAGCGCACCGCTCCTTTAGAGACGGAAAAACCAGCCAATGATTCATTAACGTCCGGTCCCAACACTTCTAAACCGGAGTCACGACATTCATGAATGAAGAAAGAGACTTTCTTAATATCATTCATGACGCTGGTCATAAGCGCAGCCATATATTCAGGGCGATAATAAGTTTTAAGCCAAGCCGTCTGGAAAGTAACCATAGCGTAAGCGGCCGAATGCGACTTATTGAAGCCATATTCGGCAAATTTGGCCATGGTATCGAAAATATTTTCAGCGCATTGCTCGTCAACACCACGCTCTTTAGCACCTTCTACAAAGTAAACATGGTGCTCGGCCATAACATCTTTTTTCTTTTTACCCATGGCCTTACGCAACTTATCGGCTTTGGCCATAGTGTAGCCAGCTAATGTGGTGGCCGTAAGCATTACTTGCTCTTGATATAAGAAGAAGCCGTAAGTATCAGCCAAAATAGGTTCAAGCTTGGGGTGAGGGTAAACGACTCCGCCACCGCGGCCGTGACGTCTAGCAATAAAATCATCGACTACGCCACCTTTAATAGGGCCGGGACGGTAGAGAGCTAAGAAAGCCACAATATCGGTAAAGCGATCGGGCTTCAATTGCTTTAGGTAGCGTTTCATACCGTCAGATTCAAGCTGGAAAACACCATTAGTATCAGCAGCCGAAAGCAAAGCGTAGACTTTCTGATCTTCATAATCTACGTCGTGGTTAATATCAACTTTAATACCACGCGAATATTCGATAATTTTCAAACAATTGTTAATAACGGTAAGGTTGCGCAATCCCAAGAAGTCCATTTTGACCATGCCAACTTCCGCTGAGTCGTTCATGTCATATTGCACAACAACATCGTCGCCGTTTTTTTGCAAAGGTACCAATTGGCCTAAAGGACGGCTGGAAATAATCACGCCGGCCGCATGCATACCAGTGTTGCGAGCCATGCCTTCGCAGCGCATAGCATCATCTATTAGACGTTTATTAACTTTGCTACTTTCGTAAAGTTTTTCGAAATCAGGATTTTTAAGAGCATCTTTAATAGTAATTTTCATTTCGTCGGGCACAGCCTTACAAAGCTTGCCCACATCAGCCAAAGGTACATCCATAACGCGTCCCACATCGCGAATAGCATTTTTGGCTTTCATACGTCCATAAGTAGCTATTTGAGAAACACGATCTTCACCGTAGCGCTCGCGACAATATTGGATGACTTCACCGCGCCTATCTACACAGAAGTCAGTATCAATATCGGGAAGTTCGGTTCGCTCCGGATTTAAGAAACGCTCGAAAAGTAAGTCATATTTGAGTGGATCTAATTGGGTAATACCGATTAAATAAGCGACCAAAGAGCCAGCAGCTGAGCCACGTCCAGGGCCCACAGGAATACCATGTTCACGCGACCAGTTAATAAAGTCCCATACTAACAAGAAATAATCGGGAAAGCCCTTGCCAATAATAACATCTAATTCTGTTTTTAAACGGTCTAAATATTTTTGCTCGGGAGTAAGCGTACCGAAGCGTTCTAGCAAACCTTTGCGACATAACTCTTTAAGGTAATCTGTACTGTTAGTACCTTCAGGCACAGGGAATTTGGGTAAATAAGTAGTGCTGAAGTCCATTTCAAAGTTGCAACGTTCGGCAACCAACAGAGTGTTGTCTACAGCCTCGGGACAAAAAGAGAAGGCCTCCAACATTTCTTCGCGCGTTTTTAAGTAACACTCGGGACAAGAATGGAGACGCCTAGCATCGTCCAATAATTTACCAGAGCCGACACAAATTAGAATATCTTGAACATCAGTATCTTCTTTGTTTAAAAAGTGGGCATCGTTAGTAGCCACAACTCTTAAGCCATGCTCTTTGGCTAGCTTAATAAGTAAAGGATTGGTCTTTTGCTGCTCCTCTATACCATGATTCATGAGCTCTACAAAGAGATCGTCCGAACCAAAGCATTTTTTCAAAAAAGCCAAGCGTTGGCTGGCCAATTCGTAATCATCATTTAAGAGAGCGTCATTTACTTCGCCGCGCAAGCAACCAGTTAAAGCTACCAATCCCTTGGAATGTTTTTCCAAAAGTTCGTGATCAGCTCTGGGCTTATAGTAAAAACCGTGTAAATAAGCCTCGGAAACGATCTGGCATAGGTTAGAATAGCCCTCACGATCTTTGGCTATAAGAGTCAAGTGGAAATAATGTTTATCTAAATCGCCTTCACGGTCAAAACGAGTGCGCGGCGCCACATAAATTTCGCAGCCAATTAAAGGCTTAATGCCAGCATCTTTGCAAGCATGGTAAAATTTCACGCAACCGCCCATTACACCATGATCGGTAATAGCCAAGGCTGGCATACCGCAATCTTTGGCTTTTTTTACAATATCCTTAATACGATTGGCGCCATCGAGCAAACTATATTCGGTATGGACGTGTAAATGGACAAAAGACATGAAAAGCTCCTTGCTTACAAAAAAATAGCTGCCAAAATTTTCTTAAAAATCGGAACGTGAGCTGCCAATTTTTACCAATGGACGGCCAGCCTCAACATATCGATTATTTATATATGTCTGTAGAGAATTCAATTCTGCTAGAGATGATACAAATATAGTGATAGGCAAAATTTGTTCAGCTGCAATTTCGTCAAATTTAAGCTTGCCCAAAACTGGATCTGTCTGAGTTATTTCTAACAAATAAGCCGTAAAAAGACCTTCTAAGGCTCCCTTTACATCGACAATTTTTATATGTCGGCCTCGTGCCCAGTAGAGACAATCCCAGACAATAAGGAGCTTGTTGAGCCCATTTTCATGATTAGTCCAAAAATGCATTTCTTGATCCAGCCTGGAGCCATATTCTTCATCTAATTTGGCTTTGGTAAAACGCTCAATAATGCCACCGCGGCACAATTTATCTAAAAATTTCAAATTGGACTTACCATCCGGAGCTTTAAAAGACACACTAACTTGTGTAGGTTCGCCTTGCTCTGACACAGTTGCCATATCCTCCCTCTTATATTTCTGCAATTAGCAAATAATTAAATTATCGCAATGGATAACGTCGGCATAAGCAGCATGGCCTAAAATTACTGCAATTTCAGCATTAGGACGACGTACAATTTGTTCTACTTCAGCCCGACTATAATTGGACAAACCGCGAGCAAAAGGTACATTTCCTTGGCCTTCTACTGTGAGAGTAACTAAATCACCAGCTTTAAAATCGCCTTCGCATGCGACGCATCCTACTGCCAGCAAGCTGTTACCACCTTCGGACAAAGCTTGGGCAGCTCCACTGTCGATAACAATACTGCCTTCAGCTCGAGCAGCTTCAGCCAGCCAGCGCTGTCTACTATTAAGCCGACTTTCCGCACCTTCAAAGAGAGTGCCCAAAGCCTCACCTTCAGCCAAACGCAAAAGTACATTTTCCTCTTGGGCTGAAGCAATGACCATAGAACCGCCGTAGCGCATAACCATTTTGGCGGCTCGCAACTTTGAAGCCAGGCCACCAGTACCACCTTTAGTAGTAGTTCCGCGATCCAAGCTTTCAATTTCTGGACTTATTTCTGTAATTAGCTCAATGACGTGTTCATCTTTTCCTTCTCCGGCCAGTATGCCAGGTACGGAAGTTAAATTAACTACTACGTCAGAGTTGACAATAGAACCAACCATAGCGGCTAAACTATCGTTATCGCCAAAGCGAATTTCTCCAGTCGAAACGGAATCATTTTCGTTGATAATAGGCAAAATTCCATAATCTAAAAGCGCATTTAAAGTATTGCGAGCATTCAGATAGCGATCGCGAGCGGCAATATCATCACGCGTCAGCAACACTTGGCCAACTTTAATGCCCAACATGGCAAACAAGTTTTTGTAGCTATCCATGATTTCTACTTGGCCCATAGCTGCTAAAGCTTGTTTTAAGGGCAAATTGTCACCGCAGCCTTCCACTTGCAGCAATTCACGCCCCATACCTATAGCGCCAGAGCTAACCAAACAAACCTTGCGCCCTTGTTCACGCAAAGCTTGAATCTGACGGGCTAAACTTAACATGATTCGGCCATTTAAACGGCCATGACCATCTACACAAACCCTAGTGCCGACTTTAACTATCCAAATTGTGGCTTTTTTTAGGGTCTCACGCATAATCAATACCTCAAAACAAAGTAAAAGGGCTCTCTTTACCACACGCAAAGCCAGCCCCTTTATAGTCCCACTCCCCATACTTTTTTAAGCTTTATTTTTGTTTTGCCTGAGCTTCATTTTGCTCTATATCTCGAAGCAAGGCAGCGGCTTCAGGCATTCCCATAAGAGAAGCTTCATTCAAAAGTTGCTTAGCTTGATCTATATCTTGATCAACTCCGCGTCCATCCAGATAGCAAGTAGCTAAAGCGAACAGAGCTGGCGGATATTTCATTTGCGCTGCTCGGGAAAGCCAATGCATCTCTTGAGCGACGTCTTGCCTTACGCCTTTGCCATCTCTGTAGCAAGCAGCCAGCAGAAAAGCAGCCATTTCAGATCCGTGCTCAGCGGCCTCACTAAGCCAGCGTACACCTTCTGATGCATTTTGAGTAACTCCGTCTCCTTCCAAGTAACATACGCCAAGCTTAAATTGCGCCAAAGTCACCCCGGACTTAGCAGCCAAAGTGTAATAATGGACGGCTTGCTGAGCATTTTTAGCTACACCCTCACCGTTGTGATAACATTGAGCTAAGTTAAAATGGGCCCCAGCGTATCCACCTTCTGAAGCTAACTTATAATAGCGCACCGCTTTGGCAGCATCTTTAGGTACCCCCAAACCGCGCTGATAGTAAGTGCCGACAGTACTGCAAGCTGCCGCATTACCGTTCTCGGCGCAGAGCAAATAATATTTCAAAGCCCGACTATAATCTTGTTTTAGACCATTTCCGCGCTCATAACAATCAGCCAAAAAGTAAGACGCTTTCATGTCTCCTTGCTCGGCAGCCTTAAGAAACCAATGGGCAGATTCTTTAGCGTCGGCACCTACTCCATAGCCGCGACGATAATAGATGCCTAAATTAGTTTGCGCTTTGTCATAGCCTTGTTCGGCAGCCTGTCGCAAATATTGGAAAGATTCTGAAGGAGACGCTTTTACTCCAGTGCCATTGGCCAAACAAACCGAATATTCGTACTGAGCCTCAGCTAAGCCCATTTGAGCAGCTTGAGCATAGAGTCTAGCCGCTTCTTTGTATCGGCCACTTTCAGTGCAACTGACAGCTTTGGCATAAATTTCATATCCGGGCTGAGCAGACAAATCACGTTTTTTATACCACGAATCTTGTTTCTTAGCCACAAAGCTTAAATTGGCTTTAGCGTCGTCGGCCACAATTTTCTTTCTCGCTTCTTGACTAAGTGAAGAAACGGCAGGACTATCTTTGCCCATAATTTTGGAAGCAGAGGCCTTTCCCTTGCCAGCCATAGGATAAGCGACAGACTTAAGAGCGGCCTTTTGCATGCTGCTATCCGCAGCTATTTTCACATTTTGCTGAGTTTTGTTGACACCATTGCCAACTTGAGAAGCCGTTTCGGAGGATTTACCAGCAGGTGACTGGGAAGAAGTTGTTTTCGACTTAGTTCCGGAAGCCGTACCTTTTGTTGCCTTGCTCTCGGCTACGGCAGCAGCCTTATTTATCTGGCTCGTGCCTTTGGCTTGTGTACTATTTTTTTTAGCTATGCTGGCCTCAGACTCAAGTGAGGCAGAAGTTACCAAAGTCGGCTTTTGTCCTTCGCTTGTAGTTTGATTGGCTCGTTCGCTGCAGGCCCCCAGAGACGACATTAAAGCGCCACATCCCATCAAAACGATAATTTTTCGCCAATTAAGCGCCATAATTATTCCTCCCATAGTTTCCTGGCCGAACTTAAAATCTTGATATCGAGCCGAAAACTAATCTCCCTCACTTTAGGCAGGGCCATTTTAGCTCCTGCCTTATAGGTTAAACCGCTACTTCTTTCTTTTCAGCCAGTTCTACAGCCGCTGTAAAGAGCACATCGGTATAAGAATTCAGTGCCGTTTCACATGAGTCTTGAATTACGCCAATTACAAAGCCTACG
Source organism: Candidatus Saccharimonadota bacterium (assembly GCA_004554425.1). Lineage (GTDB taxonomy): Bacteria > Vulcanimicrobiota > Xenobia > Xenobiales > Xenobiaceae > Bruticola. Next base: position 25,070 of record SFMI01000027.1, read on the forward strand.
CCCACTACTTGCATAGCTACATCTACAGGAATACCAAACAAATTGCAAGCTAAAGGAATAAGTAAAAGAGAGCCTCCAGCTACTCCGGAAGTACCGCAAGCGCTGATTGTAGCAATAACACAAAGCATTAAAGCCGTCACTACGCCTACTTGCAATCCTAAAGTATTAGCAGCAGCCAAAGTTAAAATAGCGATTGTGCAAGCTGCACCACTCATATTGATAATAGCTCCCAAAGGTATAGACACAGAATAAGTAGCTTCATGCGCGTAAAGAAAGCAGGGATACCACTTTGGCAAAGGCATTTCCATACCAAAGGATAAGGGTTGCGGCGTAATTTAAACCAAACGATCAGCGGATTAGTAACTAAAGCCACAACAGCCATAGCACCAATAAGAACCAAAATTAAACGTCCGTAAACTAGTAAAGCTCCCAAGCCACTTTCGGCAATAGCACTGAAAACTAATCCCATGACGCCAAAAGGGGCACATTCTATAACGTAGCCTATAACTTTACTTAAAGCTTCAGAAATTTCAGAGATGGTCTTTTTAGTTGATTCGGAAGCAACTCGCAAAGCCAATCCCATCAAAATAGCCCAGAAAAGAATGCCCAAATAGTTGGCTTCAGCAATAGACTTAACGGGATTATCCACCAAAGTTACCAGCATGTGGCCCAAAACTTGGCTGACGTCCTGCGGAGGGACAATATTTTTATCGTAACTTCCCAGTATCAACGTAGGATGGAAAAGGTAATCAAAGCCAACAGAAACGCCACCAGCTAAAAGCATGCCTATAACATAAAGGCAAACAACTTTGCCCACGTTGTTTTTCATTTCGCCATTATGCTGAGCTAAGGAAGCAGCGACCAGCACAAAGACTAAGATTGGCGCCAATCCTTTAAGAGCACCAACAAACATTTTGCCTAAATAAGCGACCGCCGTCGCCTGAGGACAAACAAGGGCCAAAACGATGCCTATACATAGGCCTATAATAATTCTGACAACTAAACTAAGCTGACAGAACTTAGTCCAAGCTGAGCGAAATTGTTCCAACATATTTTCCATACCTTTCTCTGCAATTATGCTAAAAATTAGCTTTTTTACATCTGTCTGCCTGCCGATAAGTTTTTTTTGCCACCAAATTATCAATTTTTTTGAAAAAAAGGGTAAAAAAGGTTTTTTTATGGGAAATTTGAAGTAGCAAAAGATTTTACTTTGGCCGTTTCCTGCCATTTTTCCAACTGAAGGATTTATATGAGTACAACTATTTTGGGTAAATTGCTCAAAAAGCTTCGCGTAGAACACAGCGAGACTATCAATGATATGGCCAAAAAGTTAGAGATAACGCCGTCCTACTTATCTTCTATCGGTGTGGGGAAACGTTCTTTGCCTGCCAAGCAACTAGAGCTTATCAAAAAGCACTATCACCCCACCCGCAAGCTTTTGCGCCAGCTTTTTTGGGCCGCTGAATTTTCTAAGCTGGGAGTAAAAATCAATTATGCCAAGTTGAACGATGCCCAGCGCCAACTAGCGGCTGTATTTGCCCGAAATGTTTCCAAGCTAGATATTCAAGCTATAGCTCAGTGTTACCAATCTTTAGGTATTCCTATCCAAGAGTTGCGCGGTTGGTGCACCCTTCTAAAACAAAATCAAGGCTTTTATAAGCCGTTTCAACACGTTTTGGAATATATTCAAACTGAACGTCACCGCCGTAAACAGCAGCAATTAATTTTAAAACAAGCTCGTTTAGATTCGTCTCAAGCAGCCAAAATCAAAATGGATGGACTTTTAGAGCAAGTCAAAATTTTGCAAGAGTCCATGCCCGACAATGCCAATCTTCAAGCTTTAGCTGCCAATTTAAAGAATTCATTGCAGCATTTAAGTTTAGAAATTGTTTCCCTAAGCGCTTTATTAAATGGTGAAGACGCCGCCAAGCCAGTAGAAAGCGAAGCTACTGCCGCCGCTACAGACTCTGAAAATAAAACTGCTGACGAAGCAGACGAGTTGTACGATACCGGCCCGGGCCAAGAATTACTCGATTTTTAGTACAAATCACTTCGTTAAAATAACAAAACTCCGCTCCCCTACTATAAGGGAGAGCGGAGTTTTTGCTTTATACCTAAATCAAAAAGTCTCAGATTACAAGAAGGCAACCTGAGACTTTTTGCCCAGAAACTCTCCGACCGAGCTTGAAAGCCCGGGCCGGAAAGCTTGGCTAGATACTTAAATACTAGCGAATGTCGGCAGTAGCGCCCTGACCGTTGCGTTTCTCACGAACGGCAGCCTGAGCGGCGGCCAAACGAGCGATAGGCACGCGGTAAGGAGAGCAAGATACGTAGGTCAGACCGATCTCGTGGCAGAAAGCGACGGAAGAAGGCTCGCCGCCGTGCTCACCACAAATACCGATTTCCATATCTTCACCGCGAGTGGCGCGGCCTTCTTTAACGGCCATCTTCATTAAGCGGCCAACACCGACCTGATCCAATACCTGGAAGGGATCGGCCTTCAAGATGTGCTGATCTAAGTAGATGGGCACGAAGGTCTTGGCGGCGTCGTCACGGGAGTAACCGAAAGTGGTCTGGGAGAGGTCGTTAGTACCGAAGCTGAAGAACTCGGCTTCAGTGGCGATTTCACCAGCGGTCAAAGCGGCTCTGGGGATCTCAACCATGGTACCGACTTTGTACTTCACGGTTACGCCAGTTTCGGCCATAACTTTTTCAGCCATTTCGGTGACCATCTTACGGTTCCAGCGCATCTCTTCGACAGTGCCAACACCAGGAATCATAATCTCGGGCTTGGCGTCGATACCGGCTTTAACCAAACCGCAAGCAGCTTCCATGATACCACGGACTTGCATCTTGACGATTTCGGGGAAGACGATACCTAAGCGGCAAACGCGCAAACCGAGCATGGGGTTGCACTCGCTCATCTTTTCGACGCGGCTGAGAAGAGCAACTAAGCTCTCTAAGGTTACGTCGGCACCACGTCTGGCGCGGATTTCGGCCAAAGCAGCTTCGTAAGCTTTTTCGTCAACATCTTTGAGGGTTCTGAGACGAACTACATCCTCGAAGAGAGGGCCGTGCTTAGGAAGGAACTCGTGTAAAGGCGGGTCGATTAAGCGGATAATAGTCCAGCAACCCTGCATAGCTTCCAAGATACCGCGGAAGTCGCCACGCTGGAACTCGAGCAACTTGGCCAAAAGTTCCTGGTAACGGTTCCAAACAGGCATATGCTCTTTGTCGAACTCAGCCAACTTGGCTTCCAAAGCTTCTTTGTGACGACCGGTAGCTTCGGCGAACTCTTTAACGATAGCCTGACGAGCGCGGTTGCCGTTTTCGGCTTCACCGGCGATAAGGATCATGTCCTGTACGTAAGGCAAACGCTCAGTTTCCATGAACATGTGCTCGGTACGGCACAGACCGATACCGGCAGCACCGAAAGCTCTGGCTCTGGCAGCATCTTTGGGGTTGTCAGCGTTGGCATATACTCTCAAGCGCTTGACTTCGTCGGCCCAGCCTAAAAGCTCTTTGGTCTCGGGAGTGAGGTCTTTGGGCTCTTCCAAAGGAAGTTCGCCAAGCATGACTTCGCCGGTGGAACCGTCGATGGTGAGGAAGTCGCCATCTTTGAAGGACTTGTTGCCTACGGTGACGGTCTTGTTCTCGACGTCAATGTGTAAAGCTTCGCAACCTACTACGCAAGGGATACCCCAGCCACGAGCTACCAAAGCGGCGTGAGATGAAGGGCCACCGGTGGAGGTGAGGATGCCCTTAGCTACCAACATACCGGCAGCGTCTTCAGGGGTGGTGTCGATACGGACCAAGATAACGGGGGTCTCGCTGTGGAGGCGGACAGCTTCGTTCTTGTCAAATACTACGCGACCGCAAGCGGCGCCGGGAGAAGCAGCAGTACCTTTAGCTAACATGCTGCCATCGGCTTTAGCTTGTTTCTTCACCTTGTCGGGAATGAAGGGATGGAGCAAGCGATCAAGCTGATCGGGAGCTACGCGCATAACGGCTTCTTCTTTGGTGATGAGGCCTTCGTGAACCATATCGACGGCGATCTTTACGGCGGCGGCAGCGGTTCTCTTACCATTACGAGTCTGGAGCATGAACAAACGACCCTTTTCAATGGTGAATTCCATATCCTGGAGGTCTTTGTAATGGAGCTCTAACTTGGTGGCGATGTCATTAAGAGCTTTGTAGCTCTCAGGCATAATTCTCTTGAGCTCGTCGATAGGAGAAACTTTACGAATACCGGCTACTACGTCTTCGCCCTGAGCGTTTAAGAGGAAGTCGCCAACTAAGCCCTTGGTACCATCGTTATAGTCGCGGCTGAAAGCAACGCCGGTACCGGAAGTTTCACCCATGTTACCGAAGCACATAGCCTGTACGTTTACAGCGGTGCCTAAGTTGTGAGGGATCTTCTCGTGGTTACGATAGATGATAGCACGCTCGTTCATCCAAGAACGGAACACGGCCAATACGGCTTCTCTGAGCTGCTGGTGAACATCCTGAGGGAAGTCGAAGCCTTTTTCTTCTTTGAATAATTTTTTGTAGAGTTCTACAACTTCTTTCAAAGCAGCGGCGGAAAGTTTGGAGTCTTCTTTTACGCCTTCTTCTTCTTTCTTGGTGCGCAGGATTTTCTCGAACTCAGACTTAGGAAGATCCATTACTACGTCGGAGAACATCATAATGAAACGACGGTAGGCGTCATAAGCGAAGCGCTCGTTGTTGGACTGCTCGGCCAAACCTTTTACGGTTTCGTCGTTGAGACCGAGGTTGAGGATGGTGTCCATCATACCAGGCATAGAGAATTTGGCACCAGAACGAACGGAGACCAAGAGGGGGTTCTTGGCGCAGCCGAAGCCTTTGTCCATCTTCTTAGCCAAGGTGGCCATCTGTTCTTCAATTTCTTCATCTAAGCCGGGAGGCATAATTTTGCCCAGCTCATAGTACATGTTGCAAACTTCAGTCGTTATAGTAAAGCCGGGAGGTACGGGGATTCCCATACGGGTCATCTCAGCCAGGTTGGCGCCTTTGCCGCCCAGAAGAGCGCGCATTTCAGCGTTTCCTTCTTCGAATTGGTAAGTAGCTTTCTCATTGGTCAGCTTTTTACGCCAACTCTCACAACTACAAGTCATTTATTGCCTTTCCCTTCCAACGCCGCAGCAGGGATACTTCCCACTGCATGCGGTTTGTGATTATATTAATCTTGCGCTTTCGGCTATTGACCGTAAAAGTCTCGAACCGCAAGCAAAGCGAGGCCGTCGAAAAGAACTTTCGGCAGTTCGCTTACGGAATTCTTTTCCCCCCAAAAAACAGAGCCGACTCAGTCGCCCCCGCCTCTTATACACTCTTCTGCGCCAGGGCCAGCATTTCTTCTGTGCTGGCTTGGAGCATAGCATACGATTTCCAATTCAGACGCATAGCTTTATTGAGCATTTTGGTTCCGCTTTCGGCAGCCTGAATGGCCAAACTGCGCACGGAAATATCATCATTTTGAGCATATTGCTTAACCAAATCAAAAGCTCTAAGCAAGCTTTCCAAGCCCATACGACCTATGCTTAATTCTTCGCTGATTTCAGCACGAACATCTTCAGGAACGTCCATGCTAAGAACTTCTGAGAGCCTCGAATTGTAGAAATCGGTACGTTCTTTGATGCGTTTTTCCAGCTCATCAAAGTTCATTTTTCCATCTTCCCAATCAGCAATCAGCTCAGCTACTTCCAACATGGGGCCATTCTGATAAGGAGGCATGGCCGTTCTGGAGGGCAGAGGAGCTTTACAATGCTCACAAATATCTGTAGAATCAGTAATTTTACCACAAGCTATGCACAACATTTCCTTTTTACCTTTCCCTTCGGAAGGGCTATTCCCTCCTAAAATTGACCTCAGCTCAATAAATGTTACAGTCTAATCGCATATATTTTTTCTAGCCTAAAAGCTTATTTTTCGGGGGTAAAAGCCGCAACAAAACAGGGATGCTGCGCATCGGTATGGCGCCCCTGAACCATTTTGACTTCTTTAAAGCCAGCCATTTTCATAACAGCTCGCACCCTCTCTATAGGAGGATCACCTCCATCGTCAATTAGAACTAGGCCGTCTTCTTTTAAAGCTTTTTTTATGCTGGCCAAAAGTGGCAGCCAGTCGCGCTGAATTAATTCGTCTGGTCCATCACCGATATGAATTAAACCAGCATGAACCACATCTACACTTTTAGCTGGCATATGGCAATCTCTATAGGAGCCGTCTATGAATTTTATATTACCCCAATCAGTGAAGCCAGAAGCTAGTAAATCTTGAGCAAAGCGTTTACAAGAAGAGTCGATTTCTACAGCCCAAATAATTCCTTGGTTGCCTATCTCGTTTCTCAAAGCAGAAAAGATTTTGCCACTGCCGTAGCCTATCTCGCACCAGTCGGCTCCTTGCCAATTTTTTCCCTCAGGAAGTAATTTTTTCAATTCTTCCATTTGCATAGAACCGCCCTCGCTAGTGGCATAAGCATATAGCTGACGAAAAGCTTCCAAAGGCCATTGAGGAGCTGGCCCCAAGCCAATTTGGTTGTGCAATTCCTGCATTTTGTTGTAGTCGCGACTGCGTATAGCTAAGAGAATCTCTAATGAGCGACTTAAGGGGAAATCTTTATTCTTATCCGTAAAGTAGGTTTGGTATACAGCCTCTTCAAAAGGTTCAAATTGCCAGCCCTTAGCTTGCACATTCCAATGGCCTTTTTTATCGACCAACGCTTGAGCTTGAGAGCCTAGAGAAACCAACTGAGGATCTAATTCTTGCAATTTTTCCAAAGCCGAGCGCAGCGGATACTTATACATATAAAGCATAGGCAAATCGCCGTCTTTTAAAGGCCACGCTTCTTTGAGGATAGCCGCTAACTTTAACTTACTTTCTTCAAGTGTTTGACCAGAAGAGGCTTCCAAATAATCGGCATAGTCTCTAACAACTTGGCGCAATTGTTCCTCACCGCGAATTTCAGGAATTTGCGGCAGCGAATGCATAGTTGTTTTTGATTCGTGAGAGTTGGCCTTAACCTGTGCTGTTTGAGTAGCTTTAGATCCCGAAGGAGCATTCATTTCGTACAAACGTTCGTAGTTAAGCCCACACCATACTCCAGCGCCGACAATCAAACCTATACCGAAATATAAGGCTCTAGATTTCCAACCCCTTTGCACAAATATGCTCCTCCTCTATCTTACAGCTTTCCGAGCAACAGGCGTTTTTCTATGCTCGGTTCCTTATCATTTTTCCAACTTAGAGGCAACTATTCTCAAGTCATAAGCTAAACATTTAAGCATTATTGCTCGTCAGCCATCTGTTCCCAAATGGCCATAAGTTCTGTGTTTTCCTCTTGTTTGCGATCATATTCGTCGCGCAGCTTTTTGAGCTTTTCCGGATCGTTATAGAGTGCCGGATCGGCCAAACGCTCACCTAACGCTTGCATTTCTTCTTCTAAAGTGCAAATGCGCTTTTCCAAAGCGGAAAATTTCCATTTGAACTGGCTGCCAGCCTGACCAGAAGACTTATTACTCTGTCCTTCAGCTTTACTCTGTTGGTAGGCCGCCAAAGCAGCTTTGCGATTTTTAGCTTGCTGAGTTTTAGTCAGCGCAGGCTTGCCTCCTCCGGCTTTTTCAGCAGCTTCACGCTGCACTTCTTTGCGACGGGCTTCAGCATAGTCGTCGTAATTGCCTAAGTAGCGGAAAGCACGTCCCTGACGAATTTCTACCACAACGTCGGCTAATTCATTCATAAAAAAGCGGTCGTGAGTGACGATCATCACTGTGCCGGGATAATCTTGCAAAGCATTAAGCAAAGCCTGACGCGATTCAATATCCAAATGGTTAGTCGGCTCGTCTAACAGCAGTAAGTTGGAAGGTTGCAAAATACAACGGGCCAAAGCTACACGGCTGCGCTCTCCTCCACTCAATACGGAAATTTCTTTGTTAACGTCATCGCCTTCAAAAAGCAAGCATCCCAATATGGTACGCACCCTAGTCTGATCGACGTCAAAACCGCAAACAGAGTAGACTTCTTCTAAAATGGTACGGTTCATATCCAACGACTCAGCTTGGTGCTGAGCGTAATAAACCGGTTCCAGTTTGTAACCAGCTTTAATTTTGCCGCTGTCGGGCTCTTCTAAACCAGCCAACAAACGCAAAAGCGTAGACTTGCCAACTCCGTTGCCGCCTACCAAAGCCATCCTCTCGCCGCGCTGCACTTCCAGGCTTAAACCAGTAAGAACTTGGCGTTGACCGTAAGCTTTATAAACATTTTTCACGGAAAGTACCGATTGCCCGGAAGCTGAAGCCGCAGCAAACTGAGCCTTTAAAGAACGCTGGTCTTTGTCTGGAGCTTCAATGAGGTCGCGCTTTTCGATAAGTTTTATGCGACTTTGCACACGAGTAGCCAAAGTAGCTTTATAACGGAAACGCTCTACAAAGCGCATTTCCTGCTTCAGCTTCTTTTGCTGATTTTGGTAGGCGGCTTCCTGTTGTTCACGACGACGCTCGCGCTCTTCGACATAAAAGCTATAGTTGCCAGCATATTCGCTAATTTTAGTATTGCGCAACTCTAGGACGCGATTTATACAATGATCCATAAAGTAGCGGTCGTGAGAAACCAAAATAACTGTAGCTGAACTTTTACGGATATAATCTTCCAACCACTCAGCAGCATAAATATCCAAATGGTTAGTAGGCTCGTCTAAAAGTAGTAAGTCTGGGTCGCGCAAAAGCAACTTGGCCATGGAGCCGCGCATTTGCCAACCGCCGCTAAATTCAGAGGTCAAGCGATCCATATCGCCATCAGTAAAGCCCAAACCATGCAAAGTACTGCGAATTTTGGCGTCGATCAACTCAGGCTCGCTATGTTCCAAACGCATACGACAACGCCCGTAGCGATTGAGAACAGATTGTAACCGTTCAGCATCAGCAGGATCGCTAGATTCGCCCAGTTTGGCCATTTGTTCTTCCAAAGAACGAACTTCAGCCTCGAGCACTTTGACATCGGCAAAGACTTGCTCCATCTCTTGATATAGAGTCAAACTGTGATTAAGTTGGCCTTCCTGCCCCAAATACCCCACCTGACAAGACGGACCTAGAATAATAGAGCCACTATCATAGGGCTCAGTGCCGCAGATAATATGTAATAAAGTGGTTTTACCGCAGCCATTGCGGCCGACTAAAGCGACTTTTTCGCCGGGCGCCACAGCGAAACTAACGTCATCTAAAATAACATGGGCGCCGAAAGATTTGTTTAAATTTAATACGTGAATCACGCCGTTGATAATAACACAAACTGTGTAGAGAACAAATAAGCATAGCCTAAACCAGGCAGGAAGAAAAAAAAACTGGCTAAAAACATTCTTGCATTCAATTTTGCTTAGGCCGGACAAATATCAAAAAGACGATTCCGCGCCAATTTTGGCAAACAATTTTTAAGGGTACAAAAAATGAATACAGTACGCGAATTAGCCCAAAGGGCAAAGAACGCTTCTTTCGCTTTGGCCAATTTAAAAACCGGCGAAAAAAATCAAGCTTTAGAAAAAATTGCTGGACAACTTTTAGCAGATCAAGAGCAAATTTTGGAAGCCAACAAAAAAGATGTAGCCAAAGCCGCCCAAGACGGAGCCACGCCGGCTTTTTTAGACAGGCTCAGTCTTACCTCAGCCCGCATTTTGGCCTTGGCCGACAGCGTGCTTAAAGTAGCTCAACTCGACGATCCTGTAGGACGCGAAGTTGGCTGGACTCGCCCCAATGGTCTTTCCATACGTAAAGTTCAAGTGCCTTTAGGCGTTATTGCCATGATCTACGAAGCTCGCCCCAACGTAACCGTAGACTCAGCCGTGCTTTGCTTAAAATCTGGGAATGCTTGCTTATTGCGCGGTTCTTCTCATGCTGCCGAATCTAATAAAGTGTTGGCTAGCAGTATGCGCCAAGCCCTTCGTGAGTGTGGCTTAGATCCCGATTTTATCATTCCCGTAGAAAACGAAGGCCGCCAAGCTGTCGAAGAGCTGGCCAAAATGAATGGTCTAATCGATTGCATTATTCCTCGCGGCGGTCATAGTCTAATTAGTAGAGTTAAAGAAATAGCCACCGTTCCGGTTATCGAAACAGGCGTAGGCAATTGTCATCTTTATGTACATAAAAGTGCCGATTTAGACATGGCTTTGAATATTTTAGTCAATGGCAAAACCCAACGTCCTGGCGTTTGCAATGCCTTGGAAACTTTGCTTATCGATTCCGAAGTGGCCCCGCAATTTTTGCAAAAAATAGCCGAAAATGACGATATGGCCGAAGTTACTTTGCACGGTTCTCCCGAAGTTTGTGCTTTAACTGATAGAGCTGTAGCCGCTACCGAAGAAGATTGGGATAAAGAGTATCTCAGCTTAGATATAGCTGTCAAAATTGTCGATGGTATAGATGAAGCCATCAATCATATCAACGCCCATTCTTCCGGCCATTCCGAAGCGATTGTCACCGAAGACTGGAAAGCAGCCAAACAATTCCAACAGCGCATTACCTCCTGTGCAATTTACGTCAACGCTTCCACCCGCTTTACAGATGGCGGCGAATTTGGCTTTGGCGCCGAAATAGGTATATCTACTCAAAAGCTTCATGCTCGCGGCCCACTCGGTTTGGAAGCTTTAACTACAAATAAATATCTTATCGAAGGCGAAGGCCAAATTCGCTAATTTTAATGTTATGAGCTCACCTAACGCGGGCGCGGTTTCAGCTGCGCAACAGGCTGAAACGGTGCCTGTTTCGGCCTCACATGATCAGCAAGAGGGCGGCCTAAAGAAAGAGGCCGCAACTATGCTGGAGAAATTTTATGCCGAAACAGGCACCTACCAAGTCGGGATGCACACTTTGGCTTCTTCGCGTCGTTTTCTTATGGAAGAATTACAAAAAGGCATCCCGACTTGGTGCGCCCGCGACGCGAGTGAGCTGGCACTTTGGCTGGAAGCCAGAAGAGCGAAATTGCACAGCCTTTACAACCTCGCCTGGGAAAATTTTTCCCAGGCGAGGCAACGTATGGCCGCAGCCGCCGAAGGGCTTTCTTCGGAGAAAGCCCAAGCCAAAGCTGCGGCCATAGAAGCTGCCGAGCATTTGCTTATGAGCGACAAGCGCCGCCAAGAGTTAGATTTTTTGCAAAAAAAACTAGAAGCTGTCGCTGCTACTTTTCCTGTCAACGACAGCCCAACAACAGACTGAGGAAAAACAACCTTTGTCTTTTAGGCTAAAAAATGGAATTGCTGCTTATCGCTTTCGAAAACATATTTTGGATTATCAAGCAAACTATACGCGAGTTTTTCCTTTACGGAGGCTGTCTATGGTGGTATAGGTTGCGCTTGTCGCTCATGTTCAGTTGGCTCGGCAGCTCGCCTAATGTGGCCGTTTTGCGATATTTTAAGCAACATGCTCCCAAAAAGTTGCAAAACGGCCACAACTTGCCTGACGATTGCGGCGACCTGACTTATGGAGAGACTTTGCCAGGTACAGTTTATGCGTTACTAAAAGCGGTCGGCGCTTCAGAGCAAACAAAAGTAGTAGATTTAGGCTGCGGACGTGGAGTCGTTCCTTTAACAGCAGCCTTGGCCTTTGGCTCTAAAGCTGTCGGCATAGATATAGTGCCCGATTATATAAAACGAGGACAACGAGCCGTCAGTTTGTTAGGTTTTAAAAATAAAGTCAGCTTCGAAGAAGCTGACTTTGGACGTCACAAATTGCCTGCTGCCGATATTTATTTTTTGACTTCAGTATGTCTAGATAGCCAAACTTGGAAAGCTTTGCAAAAGAACTTACTGCAGCACGCTCCACTAGGCTCCAAAGCAATAAGCGTTAGCCGAGAGCTAGACCAGCCAGGATGGGAACTATGCGATCGCCTAGTATGTCCATTCACTTGGGACGAAGCTACAGTTTATATCTATCGCAGAATTGGTAGCTAATCTGACAATGATTCAAGTTTAACGTTAATCTTGCCAAACTCTAATTCAAAGCGCTTTACCAATTCGGGATCGAAAAGCGTACCGGCTCCCTTTTTGATGCGTTGTAAAGCCGCCTCTTGGGTACATACTCCATGAGCGTCTCCCTTGGTAAGTAAGCGCTCATAATAGTCGGCCAAACCGACAATTTGAGCAGCCCAAGGAATAGCTTTCCCTTTTAAGCCATTAGGAAAACCACTGCCGTCCCACATTTCATGATGATATTGGATAGCTTCTAACACACCATCGGGAAAAGGCATAGCAGAAAAATTCTCATAGCCTAAAAGTGTATGCTGTTTATAAAGTTCATTGCATTCTTTTATATCTGCATCATTATCGGGATTATCAGCATAATACATAGCCACATCAGGCAAAGCCATTTTGCCAGAATCATGCAAGCAAGCCCCTACATGAATACCGTTCTTCAGCTCTTCTCCTAATTCGAAGGCTCCAGCCAAAATATCGGCAATAGCAGCTACCCGCTGAGAGTGAGACTGACAATAAGCATCACGTAAATCGGTCAAAGCAGAAAGCGAGCTCATAAATTGGAAAAGACTATCTTCAACATTGCTGCTATATTCTCGCTCTTCCTGAATAGCTTGACGTAAACGTATTGCCTTAGTGCCAAAGAATTGCAACATAGAGGCTTCAAAAAAATCGCTCTTGCGATCGGGCAAATCACGCAAAGCCGCTTCGGCCAAAGTATGTAAAGATGCTGAAGTTTGACCTTTTTGCAAAGAATCGGCACTATCAAAGTAAATTTGCTGTTCTTGACTTGTACTATCTTTCATAGCTTCAAGCAATAATTGCTCTGCCTCTTTGAGCCTACCTAAAGCCCGATAACTCAATCCTATATAATAGCGAGAGCGACCATCTAAAGGAAAAAACTTACTATAAGCTTCAAGCTCTTTGACAGCTTCTTCATAAGAGGCGTTCCTATAGTGAAGAAGACCTATTTCATACCTAGCTTCCTGAGCTTTGGGATTAAGTTCTAAAGCTTTGCCAAAAGCAGCAACAGCTTTATCAAAGTAGCTAAGCTTGGCATAAACTACACCTAAGGCGTAAAAAGTATAACTGCTGCGTGGGTCTAGCTTGGAAGCTTTTTCCAACTCGGCCACAGCCTCAGAAAAACGCTCCAAAGAGCTAAGCACAGTACCTAGGCAATAGTGAACTTCACTCTCATTAGGACAAAGAGCGGCCGCTTTATGGAAATAATCCAGAGCTTTGGCATTTTGCCCCAAACCTTTTAAGGCCTGACCAGCAGCCAGTTGATATTCAGCTGCTTCAGGGGCTAAGTCGGCAGATTTGGACAGATAATCGGCAGCTTCATCTAAGCGATATTGCTTCTCTAGACATTTGCCTAATCCAAAATAGGCCTCTATACAAACTGGATGTTGTTCCAATAATTCGCGCAAGATACTTTCAACTTGCGAATATTGCTCAGCCAACATATAGGCCTGGGCTAAACGCAAACTGGCCTTAATATGACCAGGAACTATTCCCAAAGCCTTGCGGTAGGCATCTATGGCCTTAGCGGTCTCTTTCAGATTGAAGCGGGCCAAACCCAAAGCATAAAATCCATAGGCATCGTCATTATGGCGGGAGCAATATTTTTCTGCAGCTTGGCAAGCTTCTGAAAATTTGCCCAGTTTATTCAAAGCAAGACTATGCCACAAAAAGAGTTGCGGCAACAAACTGTCTTGTCCACCCAGCTCATCTAAGGCAGCTTGCGCTTCGGGGAAGCGATTTAATACCAAAAAAGATGCTGCAGCCTTGACCATAAACTTCAAGTCTATGCTATTTTCGACAGATTTTTTCAGTAAATCAGCAACTTGCGCTGTCAGCTTCGGATTGGCGAATCTGCCTAAGCTCAAGTCTAAATCTCCATCTTCATCGACAGTTCTACCCAGTGCGTCCATGCCATACTCGATTTTACCATCGAGCACATAAGCTAAACCCAAATTAAATTGCAAAGGCCCCGATTTATCTCCACAAGCCGCAACTTGCTTAAAAAAAGAGACAGCTTCGGCAAAATGCCCATCGTTTAAGCACTTCTCTCCTTTAGAGAAGAGCAAGGCACTGTCTTTAGAATCGACTAAAGTATTTTCTTCTGCAACGGTATTTCTTTGTTCTATGCTCACGCCGTTATTATACACAAAAAGCAATATTATTAACAATTTCCCCAATGCAGTTCAAAAAGTCAAAAGCTCGCTATTTAAGCGAATATGCACATTTGCGAAGAATTAAAAACATTTTTTTATTTTTATTTTTTTTGCCCGCATAGCTAATAGATATAAAAAATCATGTAATTTTGACTTGCACAAAAGCAGGGGACTTGATTTTGAAATAAAAAAGTACCGCTATATACCGCAGAAAAAAGAAAATAGGCTTTTTGCTAAGCAGCCCAACGGCAAAGCGAAGCAAAAGCACAGTCCTTATTTCAGAGAATACTTTTTTTCAAGTCGCAGAGGCGGGTGCAATACAGCTCGAGTGTTTTATACAGAACTCAGATTGCAAAGGCGGCTAAGCGAGTCGGCAGTATCATACGGTGCACCGGGCTTTGCTTAAGAAAAATAAGGCAGCCATTTAAGGTTAGAATGCCAAGTATGCTCTGTTGTTTTGAGTTACTCCCCATCTTGATTTCAGGGGATTCTCAGTAATGGAAGAGGTTGTATGGTCACTAAATTAAAGTCTAGGAATATCACAGAAAACGATTTTCCCAAAGATGCCGATGATCTGACAAAAGTATTATTTATCCTTCATTACGCGATTCTAGCGCCTTCATCTTGGAATGCCCAGCCTTGGATATTTAAGTTGCATGGCAATACCATTAAGTTATTCCATGACACCGAGCGCGTACAAGCTCATCGCGACCCCTTAGGCAGAGAAAATATTATTTCATGCGGCGCAGCGCTATGCAATCTTCGCATAGCCTTGCGCCGTTTTGGTTTCTCGGAAGAAACCGTTATCATGCCCCCGAACTCTGAAGAGAACTTAGTAGCCGAAGTAACTTGGAAAAATACCGGCGAATTTGGTAAAGACAATAAACTTTTTAAAGCTATTCAGCAGCGCCATTCTTACCGCAAACCCTTCAGCGAAGAGATTGTCAAACCGGAGCTGATTGAACTTTTTGAAAACGCAGCTAAAGTTTATGGATGCGAGTTCGTGCCTATTACCATTAACAGTACTCAAATGGCTTTGGCCGGTATGATTAGTGAAGGCGACAAAGATTTAGGCGCCGATTTGGCAACCAGAAAAGAATATGCTTCTTGGGTACGCAGCAGCGGACGCTCCGAAGATGGCGTCCCCGGTTATGCTATGGGTAATACCAACGCTGTAGCCGGCATTTTAGCTCCTCTTACCCATAGAGTATTTAACTACACAGACGAATTTGCCCGCGGCGATCAAGCTCTCACTTGCGCTACAACTCTTTTGGGTGTAATCACCTCTCCTACCGACACTCCCAGTGACTGGGTACAAAGTGGACAAGCTGTAGAAAGAGTATTACTTAGCGCCGCTGCCAACGGCTTGCAAGCCTCCTTCCTCAATCAGCCCATTCCTGTAGTAGAATTGCGCAAGCGTTTGCAAAGTCTCTTGGGCTTAACCGATTGGCCGCAGCTTATTTTACGCATTGGTTATCCCACTGAGCCGCCCAAAGTGACAGCTAGACGTAGATTAGACGACGTTGTTTTGCTCTAGTCTCGCTCCAAGTCATATGCATCTCAGATAAAGTAAGCCTCCTTTCTCCGAAACGATCGGCATAGTCTTCATCGATTCGGCCTGAGGGGGCTTATTTTTCACTTGGCAAAAAAAGGAATAAGCATGAAAGCACTGCGTTGGCTGTTTAATATCGGTACCTTTATCTTAATATCTGTCATGCCTTTAGTAGCGTGGACCGGCTTTTATGACAGTGTAGAAGAGCCCAAAATGGCCGTTGCTCTCTGGAGTTCGGTTTTAATTATCTGCACTTGGCTGGTTGGTTGCTTGGCTGGCAAGTTGCATTTTTGGCCACAAAGTTCTCTAACTAAAGCAGGCACACTGTTTTATGTGCTTATGGCCGCTAGCGGAATATGGGCAGGCCTAGGTTTGCACCTCTTGGAATATACCATTTTTTATGCGACTAATGCTCTTTTGCTTATGGCCTGGGATAGTGCTTTTCATTCACCTTTAATGATCAGTCTATTTACAAAAGAGAGACAAGTAGACGAAGTAAACCAAACAACTGACGCAAACGATAATAAGGAAAGTACAAGCGAAAATTATATTTGGTATTTGCTAGGTTGCTTAAGCGCAACATGCTTGCTAGCTTGCGCCTACGCTTATTTGCAAAAAATAACCCCTTTAGGTATAACTATTTTCGGTTTACCTATTGCTGATCCCATGAATTGGGACAATCCTCATTTATCACAAGAACGTACTATTTCTACTTTTAGCAATCCTAACTATTCTGGAGTATGGATTGCTTCTGTTTTACCTTTAGCTTTATCTTGGATCTATACATGTATCCGCCATAAATGGTCTCGCTATTTGGCTTTTGCCAGCTGGCTCTTTTGTGCTTTAGCTATGATCTTTACTCAGACTAGAGCAGCCTGGCTGGGACTAGCTTGCGGGTTGGTAGTTTGGTTTGCCACTATGCTGATCTGCTCAGCAGAAAGGCGCTCTGTTATAAGAACCGGAATCACGCTGCTGCTCGGTTTGGCTTTGCTTACTAGTGCTTACATGTTTTGCGGAGAGCGCAACTTACAACAAGTTAATCACAAACAACTCACGATAAGCGAACGCCTTAAAAGTTTAAAAAATCTGAGCGATCCAAGTTTGCAAGCTCGCCTTTGGTTTTGGAAATCGGCTTTGAAAACGTCCTTAGCTTTTCCTTGGACGGGCGTAGGCCCTTACGGTCAAGTGCAAGCGAACTTGCTAGAGCGTGATTCCGAGCCCATGTATACCCGTCCTAACGGCTCGTTACCAACCTCGACGCATAGCCAATTTTTCCACACCTTGGCTACTGCAGGCTGGCCAGCTTTGATTTTATGCCTTATAAGCATAGGTTTTGCCATAAATTCAGCCTTACGCATAAAATCCGTTCCACTCAAAGCGGCCTTTTTAAGTGCGATCGTTACTTTGTGGACAGCCCATATTTTTACCAGCTTCATCATTTCGGCGGCCATTCTATGGATTTTTATAATGGCAGCTATAAGTACTTTAAGCGAACAAACCCAACAAAATGTGCAAGATTCGGATATAAATATAGACTTATGGCAATTAAGCAGTAAAGTCCGTATGGCTATTTTTATCGCCAGTACAATTATTCTAGTTGCAAGTATAGCTACTTTAATGGATTTAGCTAGTTTGCGCTTCGGAGCTTTGGGTAATAAGTACTTTGGCCAAGCTCAAGCTTTAAGCCAGCAGCCTAACAAGCCTATTTCTAAAATCTTACTAACTTACGATCAGGCTAACGCTTATTACGAATTGGCTTCAGCTTTAAGTCCAGCCTGGATGACTTGGAATTATAATTTGGAAATAAGTAGAGTTTTTCGCCAAGTTTACGTTGAAGTTCTTCCCGAGCCAGATGAAAAAATATTATTTAAAGCTGTCGAGTATGCTTCTATAGCTGCAGCCTTTGCTCCAGAAAAAACGACTCCTCTACTCAACTGGGCCTCAATTCTAGCCAAAACTCCACAAGGTCTGGAAGAAGCCCTCAGGCTGACTAACCGAGCTCTAGGTATTGATCCGCGCAATCCACGCATTTTAATTGCTAAAGCACAGTTTTTAATTGAATTGCAACGTTTCTCTGAAGCTCTTGAAGTGTTAGATAAAATCGAATCGATCACTCCCAATTTACCTACCGCCTTATATTCTCGTTTCGTAATTTTACTACTTACTAATAAAGAAAAAGAAGCGGAACAAATAATGGAGCAATTAGAGCATCTTGATCCTATTGCCAAACATGCTGCTGAAGATTTTAGGCAGCACAGAAACCAAGAAATTCAACGCCAAGCCAAGATAAAAGCCCCAAAGCGCTGAAGGAAAAGCCTGTTTATAAGATACCCAGCCAGAAAACCCACGGTCTTTAGACCGTGAGATGAATGGCGTCAACTTTGAACGAAATGCAGCCTTGCTGTAATATAATATTCCGGTAAAACATATGGTACTATTAATGTATAGGTAGCTTTTGTTTCCTAAATCTATAGAAAGGAGAAATCATATGTATCTTACTGTAAAGCAACAGATAAAACATCTGTCTAAGGAAGACTATAAATCTATTAAAGAATTATGTC
>SFMI01000166.1 GCA_004554425.1 Candidatus Saccharimonadota bacterium
GACAGCTTTTTCACCAGCTTTTTCAGCTTTGTCACCATCTTTGGTGGCTTCAGCAGCGGCAGCTTCAGCATTTTCAGCACCTTCAACGGCTGCAGCTTCATCGTCTAAAGAAGCTACATTGAGAGATCCGAAAGCGTTAATGGCTTCAGAACCAGACAAAGAAATTGAATCGTCGGCCGCAAAGCCGAATACATTATTGGTAGGCGCAGCAGAAGAAGTGCTGGGCATATTGGCGGAAATGCCAGATATTCCTAAAAAGCTTGAAATCTTATCTAACGACATTCAGTAATCTCTCCTAATTTCTTAGAGCAAAAAAACGAGCTAAACGCTACGCTGTACGGTCTTTCCCGCTCTTTATCATTCTTTTTATCAATCGTTGTTTCCGCCTAATCTAGCATAAAAAGCCATGTTAACATTTATTTTACATTACATATAAAAGAACAGCCCTTTGCGCCTTGGTAAAGAGCTGTTCTTTATAGCATTAAAGCTGTAATTACCCCCTATTTATTGGGAGAAATATAGCCCATTACGCAAGCTTGGTTACGATCATAAGTTTTTACTCTAACAGCTCCAGGAGAGCCACTGTTACCTTCAACAGTAGTGACAACTCCAGTAGAACTATCGTAGCTAACTACAATACCTACGTGATCGGCGCCAGAGCGAGTGTTACCCCAGTCGAACATAATCATATCGCCAGACTGAGGCTCACAATCACCTCCAGCTTGGCTCCAAGTGCCTTCATTCTTAGACCACTCCACCAAAGTGGGAGTTTTGTACGCAACCCATACTTATTGATAATTATCAGAGAAAATGCGAGCAGTATCTAGTAAAAAAAAGCTTGTAAAATTCGGCTTTTATAACAATTAAATACAGAAAAAATAAATAAGTAAAATATGATAATAAGGTAAACAAAAGCTAAAGAAAATTACCACAAAAATACGCATGGTACGATGCATTGTGCAGTTTAAAACGCCCGGTTAGATAAGCAAAAAAATCGATCATGGCAGGATTGGCTTAGCTAGGAGCAAACTTGGCGGCCATGTTAGAAATTTGGCTGGTTCGTCACGGCAGTACCGATTGGAATAAAGTCAGACGCTGGCAAGGTCACAGTGATGTTCCCCTAAATGAATTGGGGAAAAGTCAGGCCAGAGCCCTGGCGAACAATTTAAAAGACGTCCCCTTTACTCAGGTTTGGAGCTCAGATCTGCACCGATGTATAGAAACGGCTCGCTTGGCCCTTCCCAATTTAGACCCGCAAGAAATACGCTTGGACAAACGTTTGCGAGAAATTCCCATGGGAATTGTAGAAGGACGCACCTGGGATGAGCTCACCAAAGAAGAGCAAGATAAAGTTACCAATTGGTGGAAAGATCCCTATAAAACTTACTTTCCAGGAGCCGACGAAACTTTACAAGATGTAGCCAATCGAGCTGAAGCTTGGAGACGCGAACTTCCTCAAGACGGACGCGTAATAGCTTTTAGCCATGGTGGCATAATTAGAACAATACTTTGGGGCATTGTCGGCCCGCCTCAAGGCCAATATCAATGGTCTATGGAATTGGGGAATACCGGAGTAGTGCGCTTGCGTTATCACGGAGATTTTCCTTGTTTATTATCATTTAATGATATGTCTCATATCAAAGACGCTTGGGCTTTACCTCCGGCTCAGAACGTGCCAGGTTCTCCCTAATAGCTTCACTCAAGAAAGGAACGGCCTACTCAAATAAAATGAATAAATTCTTCAGCAAAAGCCTCATCATTTCTTTAGCTCTTATCGGTTGCTGCTCAGTTTCAGCTTTGGCCCAAGAAACGGTTAAATCCGAATCTAATGCCAATATTAAGCAAAACACACTGGTAGCCAAAACGGAAGCCGTTTCCAAATATAGGCATCTTAAGCCCTTTTACTCCAATGCTCCAGCCCTTACTGAAGTAGTAAAGGTACGCTTCAAAACCAGCGCTGGCAATATTGAGATGGAGATTTATCCTCAAGCTGCTCCTAATGCAGCCAAGCGCTTTGTAGAGTTGGTCAAAGCCGGTTATTATGACAACACTCCCATTTTTCGCGTAGTAAAAACTCCTCGTCCCTTTGTGGCTCAGTTCGGCATCAACTGGAGAGACGGTCAGCGTCAGTGGAATGAAAAGAAATTCAACGACGATCCCAGCCTCTTCCATTTAGAAGCCGGAACTTTAGCCTTCGCTAAAGCTGGCCCCAACACCAATTCCACCCAAGTCTTTATCAATTATGGCAATAACGATTTCTTGCGCGAACAGACTTTCTCAACTTTCGGTATTATCACTAAAGGCTTGGAAATTGCCAATAATTTCAAACAAGTAGGCGATCCTAATATGGGATTAAACCAAGGTATGCTTTCTACCAATGGAGGCGCCTATTTAAAGCAACTTCCGGCTAATCAACAGCCCACTATGATCCTTAAAGCCGAAGTTGTTAAAGATTAGATTTCAACTAAATGGCTGTACATTATAAGTGCAGCCATTTTTTAGGAGAAAAAAATGAATAAGTATGCCATATCTGCACTAGCTGCCGTTGTATTGCTAGCCAGTGTGCAATTTGGTTGCACAAAGCAGGAGACAGCTTCAGAAAACCAGTCGGACGCTCAAACTCAGAGTGTCCAAGCACAGTCTCAACAACAAGAAAAGGAGAGCCCTATGTCAGCTCAATATCGTTCCCTTACTCCCTTCGGTTCTAATGCTCCGGCTATTACCGAATATACTTTAGTTCGCTTCGAAACTACCGATGGCGATGTGGATATGGAAATTTATCCCCAAGCTGCTCCTAACGCTGCTAAACGCTTTGTAGAATTGGTAGAACTCGGATATTACAATGACACCCCTATTTTCCGTGTCGTAAAAAATCCCCAGCCTTTCGTAGCTCAATTCGGCATCAACTGGCGCAAGGGTATGATCGATTGGAGAGACAAGAATTTCAACGACGATCCCAGCCTTTTCCACTTAGAGCGCGGCACTTTGGCCTTTGCTAAAGCTGGCCCCAACACCAACTCCACTCAAGTTTTTATCAACTACGGCAATAACGACTTCCTTCAGTCACAAAACTTCACTACCTTTGGCAAAGTGGTCAAGGGCATGGAAGTAGCCGACCAGTTTAAGTCCGTAGGTAGCCCCGATATGGGACTCGATCAGGGCATGCTTTGGCACAATGGCGAAGCTTATTTGAAGAGCTTACCAGCCCAGCATCAGCCTACCATGATTAAAAAAGCTTACGTTGTTAAGTAAGTTTCAAAACTAATTAAAAAAAATAGCCACCTTTCCATAAATGATTTACAAAGTTCAGATATCGGGAAAGTGGCTATTTTTATATAAAATAATCAATAAGAAACAGATTTAAATCTGAGCAACTCTAGTATAGCCAGCCTGCTCTAAATTGTTTCGCAGCAAATCGGCAAATCGTGAAGAGAACTCTGCACTAGAACAAATTTGCATTCCAGAACCGGCTGCTCTGTGATACCCAGCCTCGTTACTCAAAAAGACTAAGAAGCAATTATCTTGTTCAAAGCCGAAATGAGCTGAGAAAGTGTCGTAAGCGGCAACACTGTCTATGTAATTATCGCCTGATTTACACTCTAACCAGTAATATTGATTTGCGCAACTAACCAAAATGTCTCTTTCACGAGGAATTCCTTTACACATGAGTTTGGCATTGCGAATAATTTCAAACT
>SFMI01000167.1 GCA_004554425.1 Candidatus Saccharimonadota bacterium
AGGAGAAGATTACACATACGTTTGGTTTGAGGATGGAGATTATGACAAATTTTGTTTACGTGATTACTGCGAAAAGCACAAACAAGAATTTCTTCAATGGAAGGAGGACTGACAATGTCAGACTATTATTCGGAAGACTGTTACGCAGAAGATGAAGACACGTTTAACCTTCGCGAATGGATGGACGAATTCAATCGCATTAGAGAATTAAACAAGAGTATGTACGAATATCCTGCTGGTTGGGGTGATCTAATAGCATCCGATGAGCAGCAAGAATGTGCTTTGTCAGAGGCTACTCTAGAAACCGAAGATTCTGGGTTGCCATACAAAATATGGTTCGACCCTGCTGCTAAAGGTCGTAACGCACGGCATCATGAAATGAGAGTTAAAATTTTTATTAAAGACTCCAAATCTACCGATACAGTTTCACTTATTATCCCCAATAACAGAGAAGTAACAATAGATGGTCACGCTAACGTAAAGGATATAAAAGGCTTCGCTGAGATTAGAAGGTTTTTGTTAGATCCTGACAACTATAGGTGGATATGCAAATGGTGGAATAACTCATTCTCAAGCGCAGATAAGTATGCAGAATTAGAGAAAAAACCTGACATAAGGGTTGTAAGGATACTAAAAGACAGATGCAAAAATAGGAACAGAAAACACTGGTAATTTAATAAAAAAAATTGTACACTCAACAAAGAAGAGTGTAAAAGGCGCCGGGCAGCTATGCTGCTGGGTGCTTTTTTTAATTTATTACAAATTGTTTAACAAGCCAACTTAAGTTAAAATTTTAGCCTAAAAATATGCTTACTAA
The DNA here is from genome assembly GCA_004554425.1 of Candidatus Saccharimonadota bacterium. Lineage (GTDB taxonomy): Bacteria > Vulcanimicrobiota > Xenobia > Xenobiales > Xenobiaceae > Bruticola. The sequence continues at coordinate 818 of SFMI01000167.1, forward strand.
AATTGACTCTTGCTAGAATTTAAAGCTATATTTAAGACGTTTTATTGCCAAGCATTTTAGTTATGTCACATAAGACAAAAATGGTTAATACCTTAAATTATGGCAACCGAGCCAAGTTTATATATAGCTCGGTTGGTAAATTTTACACCCGGAGGTGATTACTATTACTACTAGCGAGATTGACTATTTTAAAAGAGAACCGTATAAGAAGGAGCGTCTAGCTTTCACTAAGCATGGTAATAAGCTTAAGCTCATTAAGCTTAAGAAAGGACAGCGCTACCCTCCTTTGCTAGTCTATGAGTTCCAAGATTATAAAACAAAAGTAGGAATAGTTAGGCTGGCTGATCCACGTAAGCACCATATTACAGATTTTGCTGCCAAAGTTGGTTACGGTCACGAAGGATGTACCAATCGATGTTCGATTTGCAAATCATGGGAGACATGCGAAGATTTTTTCTGTAACACAAGGTCGCTTCTTAGCGAAGAATCAGGGCTGCCTTATGATATTTGCTTCGATATTGTGGGCAAAGATCATGGAAATCTATTTCCGCCCAGCGTAAGAGTATGGGTAGGCTATTTGCGATTAGTTATTCCGGTAATACTATCACCAACAAATCCCTATATTCCTAAACATGTTTGGATTAGAGTATTACGCAGGAAACCTATTAAACGCTTTTCCGCCGTAAAAAAACTCCTAGTTGATAATTACGACAAAATAATGAGCAATTGGAATCAAGGAGAAGAAGATGACGTTTGGTGGTATGATGACGAGTATTGTGATGAAAATTTTTTACATGACTATTGCGAAAAGCACAAACAAGAATTTCTTCAATGGAAGGAGGACTGACAAAATGTCAGACTATTACTCAAAATACCGTTACGCAGAGATACTAAAAAAACAGATGCGAAAATAGGAACAGAAAACACTGGTAATTTAAAATAGAAAAAAGAAATAATCAGCTTAGTATATAAAAAGTTGCACATTCAACGATAAATCACATCAAAGAAAAGGCGCCCCAGCCATCAAGCTGAGGCGCCTTTCTATATAAGTTCGAACACTAGACACCAAACCAGCGGTATAAAGTTCCGAACTACTCTATAAGCTTAGCGCCAAGAATCATAGTCGCGATCTTTGTTGCGACGGTCGCGCTTATTGTTGCGGCGGCCACCGGAACTTGGCGGCGGATACATATCGACTAAGCTGGACATATCGAAGTCTGCGTCAAAAGAAGAAGCCGACGTAGTATAATTGTTGTTAGAACGAGGAGCGCTAGGACGGCTGTTGTTATTGCCGTAGCTACGAGAGCCACCAGAACGTGAAGCGCCGCCGTTGTTGGCGCGGTAACAGTCGGAGCAATAAACAGGGCGACCGTTAGTAGGTTGGAAAGGAACTTGCGTTTCCTTGCCACATTCAGCGCACACGGCGCTGTACATCTGACGAGGGGGACGCGTATTGGCTGCTGCAGCGCTATTTTCTGCGCCACTGTTGTTACGAGGGGCTTTGCTTCCGCCCTGGCCGGCTTTACGCGCAGCTCTGCAGCTGGGGCAACGGCGAGGTTCACTCGTAAATCCTTGGGACGCATAAAACTCTTGTTCACCTTCGGTGAACACAAACTCAGCGCCGCACTCGACGCATTTTAGGGACTTATCCACTCCGATTTAGATCTCCAGTATATTTTACAAAAGCATACAAATTTCTTAAATAAAAGAAACCCTGCCCGCTAAGCTTAGCATTTTTAAAGTTCTCTTTCAATACTGATAAGGGGGAAAATAGATCGTAATTAAGAAGGAAAAAGACTTAGATTGCTAGACTAGACCGAAACGAGTCAGGCACTTCTCGCTATCTTTTTCTTTTCCTTTCGATAATTCTAACCGGCGGTAATTTATTTATGATTTTTTCAGTTCAAATAAAAGAAAGCATCAGTAACTTAGCAATTTTGGCTCTGACTTTCAGCTTACTAAGCAGCGGCTGTCAAAAATCTCCTGGCACTGCCTCTGTAGATAATTCGTCAGCAACCAATCAAAAAGCCGCTCAACAGGTTACAGCTAAAGTTGACAATGGTTCCTTATCCCTTTCTTTACCTAAAACAGCCAGCACTTTTGATGCTACCAAAGCTTGGCAAGATTTAGTATGCCAAGTAGAAATTGGCCCTCGCTATGTCGGTAGTGCCGGTTCTATCCAAACTCGTCAATGGCTAAAAAAAGAGTTAAGTAACTTAGGCAGCCAAATCTACGAACAAAAATTTACGGTAAATACCACAGAAGGCCCCAAAGAATTTGTCAATATTATCGCTTGCTTAGAGCCGAACAACGCTACGCAAGCTTCTTCTAATATAAGTGCCACTAAGAAATCGCCCGACACTCAAAACAATTACAACAATCAGATTGTAACTTCTAAAGATACAATACAATCAACTACAGCTATAGTTTTAGGCGCTCACTATGATACAAAATACTTTAAGGATATAAACTTTGTAGGAGCTAACGACGGAGCTTCAGGTACAGCCGTACTTTTGGAACTAGCTCGAGTTTTTCAAAAACAGCCTTTAAAGCAGCATAAGCTTATACTTTGCTTCTTTGATGGAGAAGAAGCTTTTGGTGAGTGGAGCGATACTGACGGAACTTATGGCAGTCGGTACTTTGTCGAAAATTTAGGTAAAAAGACTTCACCTATTAAGCTTGAAATAAAGGATATTGTAGCTGCAGTAATTGTAGACATGGTTGGAGACAAAAAATTGCATCTTACTTACGATACTATTTCTCATCCACAGCTCTTGGAAATGCTTTTTAACAAGGGC
>SFMI01000168.1 GCA_004554425.1 Candidatus Saccharimonadota bacterium
TCCTACCGGCCAAAAGACCTTAGCGGCAAAGAAGTTCCCTCCAGAGCTGACCAAAGCTATACGCGAGGACTTAAAAGCTGAAGCCGAGCGCTTAAAAGCTGAAGCTAAAGAGCTGGAAAAGACCAGAAAGCAAGCTGAGGACGAGTCTCGCCGCGCCGATGCAGCGCAAAAGGCTGCCGAGCAAGCTAAAAAACAAGCTAAAGCTGAGGCTAAACGCAAGGCCAAAGAGCAGCGTAAAGCTCAAGCTGAAGCCGAGCGTAAAGCTAAAGAACAAAGCCAAAAGGCCGAAACCGAGCAAAAGCGCTTCGTGGTGGATGTTACTAGGCCAAGCAAGCCCAGCAAGAACCCTGCCAAGAAGGCTGCTGCCGATGAGCAGAAGCGCTTTGTTGTGGATGTTACTAGACCGGATAAACCTAGTAAGCGGACGGCTAAAAAAGCGGCTGCTGGTAATATCACAAAGTCTTTATTTGAATCTGGTGATAAACGAACTCCAATGACTGAGGAGGAACACGAAAGACATGTTTACGAGGTAACTAGGGAATATCCGCTGCCACAATGGCTTGGAAATGGTAATAGCATTCCGATTCCGGCTATATTAGATCATATTAAAGATTTTACAGTGGAGGTAGGAGCTATAGTTCATAAAAGTTTCTACCCTAAACAGGAAGATATCGTTCTCGCTTCTGCAATAGGTGCGTATGACGGAGTTAATGTTATTAAAATCCTTGCTCAGAAGTACAATATAGCTCCTGATGATACGCAAAAGCTACATGCATTTACTTTCGGCAAGGTATTTATCCACAACCATCCAGGTGAAGCTTTTGGCCTATCCCCTAAGGATTTATCTACTGCAATAGAATTACGCTTTTCTGAGATCATATCTGTAACTGAATCTGGGTGTGTCTTATCATTTAGACCGGATTATAGTAAAATTGGGGCAAAGGAAATAAAAGCGCTGTGCGCCATTCCTAATAAGATCGAGAAAGAAGTCTCCGATTGGGGGTTGGAAAAGCTTATTGGGAAGGATGGTGCCGAAAACATCTTCGATAGAGAAAAAGCCAGATTATACATCGAACGCTTAAGCCAATACGGGACGTGCTCTTTTTACACTATATAGTTTATGAAAACGGAGGTTGTACAGTGATATGGATAAAGAGAACAAGCCAGTCTGGGAAGAGTTCCCACCATCCAAATATAACTGTTCATTAGCTCGTTATACGTTTCGTCTTATAACAGATCCAGAATTTTATGAAAGATATCCGACTAAAGAAGAAAGATCTGCTAAGGTAGAAGAAGCTGTCGACTGGATGTATCAATTTCCAGAAGTAAGTATGCTTTAATGCGGAGCGTTTAACATGCCAGGAATAGCCATTAAAATAGACTTAAATGAGCTTTACGCGCTGGCCAATAGTAAGCGCTGGAAGAGCAGCGAAATCGGCAAGATTAAGGCTGATTTGCTGGGCCGGTATTATAAGCGCGAGTTGGAAAACGCTTCCAATCGTGCTTTTGATAGGCAAACTTCTCCCGATGGGCGCCCCTGGTTGCCTCGCTCTCCTAAGTACGCCAAGCAACTCAACCGCCGCCGACCGGGGCGCAAGCTTTTGGCCGTCACGCTACACTTGAAGAACTCCAGACAGTATCAAGTGAGCGGCGATTCCGCTAAGTACGGATCTAACGTAAAGTACGCCAGAATCCACCAATTAGGCGGAAAAGCCGGTCGCCAGCATAAAGCCAATATCCCCGCCAGACCTTACCTCGGTTACGACGACTACGCCAAGCAAAAACTCCTCTTTATCACCGAAAAACTCCTACGCCGCCATTTCGAACAATAGAAGAAGGCCCCCTCGACACTCTCGAGAGGGCCTTCTTGCGGTAATGCTCTATATTCTCTTACTTTTTGTGTATGAGGGCGAAGTGTACTGAAAAGTAAGTACAACTATATTTAAACATTAAGTATATTTAAAGTCTACTAAAGAAAGAGATATGGCAAAAAATGAAGCTGGCACAAAATAGATAATGGGCGGGCGGAACATAAATTAGCGTCTCTAAGCGTAAAAACTACGCAGCCAAACAAGTAAGCTAAAATATTATATACTTTTGCTAGTCATGTCTTTGTTCACAATTAGGAGAAAAAATGCCATCACCAATAGTTAAAATGGTTCAAGTTAAAAGTATCATAACTAAATCAAGTTTGCCTGCAAGTGATTATGCTGCCAATCCTTATATTGGCTGTACGCATAATTGCCAATATTGTTACGCTTCTTACATGAAGCGTTTTACTGGGCATGACGAACCGTGGGGCAGCTTCTTAGATGTGAAATATTGGCCAGAGGTAAAAAATGTAGCTAAATACGCTGATAAAGAAATTTTTTTAAGTTCAGTTACTGATCCTTATTTGCCTCAAGAAAAACTATATGAGCGTACAAAAACATTACTTATGCAATTAAAGGACAGTAGCGCTAGAATAGTTATTGCCACAAAAAGCGATTTGGTCTTACGTGATCTTGAGTTAATTAAAAGTTTTCCCAAAGCGCTCGTTGCATGGTCTATAAATACTCTCGACTCAGAATTTCAAAGGGATATGGATTGTGGAGTATCCATTGAACGCAGACTTGCTGCCATGAAAACTTTTCATGAAGCTGGCGTGCGTACCGCTTGCTTTATCTCTCCGATTTTTCCAGGTATAACCGATGTTCGAGCCATTATAAATGCCTCGAAAAGCATTTGTAATTTTATTTGGTTAGAGAACCTCAATTTACGTGGAAACTTTAGGAAAGTTATTCTGGATTATGTATTAACAAAGCATAAAGATTTATGGCCTTTATATCGTGAAATTTTTTGTTTTAATAATAAACGCTATTGGCAAATATTGAGTAAAAAAATTCATGAATATGCTAATAGTATTGGTTTAGAATATGTTGTTAATCAAAAATTGATAAACCAAGAATTTTCTTCTCCGCCTACAATTGTTAATTACTTTTATCATGAGTTAATAAAAAGAACTTGAAAATTTATAGTCCGTAAAAAAAGCCAAATTTCCCCCGAATGGCGGTTGACTGTTCGCTCTTATAAATATGCTAATATTGCTCAACTACCGCCGCTCGGGGTACAGTTTTTTTAGCTATCTACCAAGTAGGCTAAGAAAGAAGTTGGCTGATACCCGATATGCTTAAGCCATAAAAATATAATTATCTCTATCTAAAGCTTCAATTTGCTTATAGCCTAATTCCGATAAAAGCTGACTCACTTTCGAATAATTGCGATTAAAAATTTCGATCCAAAGTATAGGTTTGTCCTTAAGAAGCAAGTCTTTGCTGCCTTGCAAAACTTGATACTCGAAGCCTTCAACGTCCATTTTGACAAAATCCACTTTTCCATCAAAGGAGAAGCTACCTAAAGCTTTCATTTCGATACCGCTTTGATCTTTTGACTCGGAAAAATCTGTACCGCCTATATTTAAAAGGTCGCAATGACTAATTTGAGCGAAGCCTTCTTTTTCACCTAATACGCAATTGTAAGCTGTTACTTTATTTTGCAAGCCGTTTAACTCAATATTTTTGACTAAAATATCATAAGTTGGTGGAT
>SFMI01000028.1 GCA_004554425.1 Candidatus Saccharimonadota bacterium
CAGAGCAATACCGTGGCCATTCTTCTGCTCAAAGTGATCTTTATTCTTTAGGTGTGACACTTTACTACATGCTAACTTTTAAAGATCCTCAAAGCCTGAATTTCAACTTTCCCCGATTAGATACAATTATCCGAGAAGCTCCCGGCGCTCTTACCGATTTATTGGCAGCTTGTCTAAGTATAGACGTCAATAAAAGGCCCCAATCAGCTCAAGAAGTGCAGCGTATTCTTTTCAAAGTATTGCAAAATTATCAAGCAACACCCAGCAAAAGCACTCAACCACTAGAGCCAGGATTGCAAAATCTAAGTCATCATTTATCTATGTTGGAATTTTAAGCTCAATTGGCAAGATGCACAAAAAAATGAGCCGATCAAAAGATCGGCCCATTTTTATATAATGTTTAAGACAACAATTATAGAGGCAAAAACAGTCTGTATTTCTCAGAGAATTTTTCTCTCTGGCTTCTGATAATATTGGAAGCTTCTTTACCATCTCCCAAAGCAATTGAACAACTCCCCAGAGGATGAAGACCATCAGCAGCCCAGACAACTACAGCCCCAGCAGGCAAATCTTTAAGCTGCTCGGGAGTAGAATCGGTGCATTCCACAAATTTATCAGATTTAGCCAAGAAATCAGCCAATTCGGCTGCAGTCTTTCCTCCAACTTCAACACCTTTGGCACTTAACGCCTGACCAACAGGCTTAAAGTCGAAGAAACCGGGTTGATTGGCTTTTTTCTTAATTTCTTCACCTAATTCGTTGCCAAAGTCGGTACTTGTAAATCCGTCTTTAGCCGAAGAAGAAACTTTTTTAGCCTGAGGAGCAGCAGCTTCTTCAGAGTTGCTTTCTTTTTCTGGAATAGGCTCAAAATAGTAACGACCGACGCTTTCAATTTGCTCATAGGCCTCAGGATAGTAGAAATGCAAAAAGATTAAACGCGCTTCTTGCAAGCCTTTTAAAAGCTGATTTTCATCCTGAATCTTCTTCTTCTGCTCTGGAGTACCACGATCCATGATCTTCAGAATACTAGTAAATGAACGCACCTCGGGAGCCAAAGAGGACAATTCAGCAATGGGCTCGTCAACCTCCTCATAACACTTATTGACATAACTTGTATAAGCGTTAAAATCGGAGTTTATATAGGCACTGACCATGCCTACAGTAGCTGCCGTCACCCCACTGCTACGACCTTTGCGATCAGATGGGTTGTTAAGAGAACCGGAAAGAGTTGACGAAACAGCCAACAAACCATCAAATATATCCGCTGGAGTATTATATACATTTACTCCTATCAGCGAAGCTACAGACCCTAAACTAAATTGACCAAAGCCCATTTGTCTCAATTATTCCTTAACTATACAAACAGAATTGACCTATGACCAGCACTGCTTTAGACAAGCTTAGTATAAGCCCTTTCTGTGGCCGCTTAACTCCAACTTATATGGAGCCAAGTTCTACCAATAATAAACTCTTGACCGTTCTTCAAAGCAACACTACCATAAAGGCGCTCTCCGTCAACAAAAGTTCCATTGGTGGAACCTTTGTCTTCCAAAATAACTCCTCCGGCAGTCGGTTCCAAAACAGCATGATGACGACTGACGAACCGATCTACACTTAAAGCCACATCGCCTTCGCGGCCAATTTGTACCCTCTTGTTAAACTGGAAGACGTATCCGTCTAACGGCCCGCCCAGCACTTCAAGCATTATTCTCATACTTATTGCCAATTGCCCCTTTCATTGTTGTCAGCGCTCGGCTCCAACCGGCGACTGAAAGGGCCCGGTGAACCAGGCTGAGGCGGACGTTGTACAGCCCCTTGAGGAGTTGATGGAGTGCCACTATAGCTACCCTGTTGCCAACTTCCCACAGATCCAGAAGCAGCAGGCGGAGCTTGAGGACGAGGCGGCACAGGGCTAGGACGAACTCCTGCAGGAGGCACTTGCGGACGAGGAGCCACCGCTCCCGGCCTTTGGCCAGCCATAGGAGGACGCGGCCCATTAGGAACAGCCTGCGCACCGCCAGGACTAGCAGGGGCTGGACGTCTGCCAACTACGGAACTATATCCAGAAGGCATACCCTCAGGAATTTCACCGCGAGAGGGCAGCTCTTGACGAGCTTCAGCATATATACCCTGTTGCTGAGGATAACCACCCTGCTGCTGGGGATAGCCGCCCTGCTGTTGAGGATAACCGCCCTGCTGCTGAGGGTAGCCACCCTGCTGCTGGGGATAACCGCCTTGCTGTTGAGGATAGGTGCCCTGCCGTTGAGGATAGGTGCCCTGCTGCTGAGGGTAGCCTCCTTGTTGCTGAGAGTAGCCACCCTGCTGCTGAGGGTAGCCTCCTTGTTGCTGAGGATAACCGCCCTGCTGCTGAGGGTAGCCGCCCTGCTGTTGAGGATAACCGCCTTGCTGTTGAGGATAACCGCCGTGCTGTTGAGGATAGCCGCCCTGCTGCTGAGGATAACCGCCTTGCTGCTGAGAATAGCCGCCTTGCTGTTGGGGATAACCACCCTGTTGTTGAGAATAGCCGCCTTGCTGTTGAGGATAGCCGCCCTGTTGCTGAGGATAGCCACTTTGTGGACCAGCAACAGAGTTGTCATCATTAGGCTCATAGCGACGAGACGAATCCGCCGCTGAAGATGAATTATCACCACCAAAAGTATCACCCAAAGCGCGGTTATCTAAAGAAAAATTGACCTTTTCTTCATCTTCGTCCATATCGGCCCAAATAACTGTGTTCGGTGGCACTTTATGGCGCAGAACATATTCAGCAAATGGTCTAGTTAGCCAAGTGTCAATAGCCCTATTCAAAGGACGAGCACCGTATTCTGGATGGTAGCCCTTATCAAGTAAGAAGTTGATAACAGCTTTTGTTACATGAAGATCTACTTGACGACTTTCACGAATGCGCTTAATGCATTTTGACAAGTTGATATCGACAATACCTTGCAAATCTTCGCGCTTGAGAGTTTTGAAAACGATAATCTCATCGATACGATTCAGGAACTCCAAACGGAAATGGCCACGCAAAGCGGCCTGGTAAACTTCAGGCATATCATCCAATTGGCCGACGTAGCCTCTATCGGTGGGCAAAATATTAGCCAAAGGATTTTCCATCTTGGCCAAAGCGCCCATCTCTTCGTCGCCAGTAGCTTTTTCTAAAGCCGCACCAGCTGCAGCCACTTGGGCTGAAGCCATATCTAAGGCTTTGCGCGATCCCAAGTTGGAAGTCATGATAATAATAGAGTTGGTGAAGTTGACCGTACGTCCTCTAGCGTCGGTTAAACGACCATCATCAAAAACTTGCAAGAACAAGTCAAAAACATCAGGATGAGCCTTTTCAACTTCATCTAGCAAAATAACGCAAAACGGCTTAGTACGCACAGCTTTGGTCAGCTGGCCTTCACCTTCATAGCCGACATATCCGGGAGGAGCGCCTATCAAGCGGGCGATAGAATGCTTGTCGTGAAATTCTGACATATCCAGACGAATCATGTCGCGTTCCGAGCCAAAAAGGAACTCAGCCAAAGTTTTGGCCAGCTCGGTTTTACCTACACCGCTGGGTCCCAAGAAAAGGAAAACACCGCTGGGTCTAGTGGGTGAAGAAAAACCGACGCGCACTACACGTATAGTGCTGGCCACCGCAGCCACGGCATGGTCTTGCCCTACTACGCGTCCGCGCAGCAAGTTTTCCATGTCAAGTAAGCGAGCCTCTTCTTCGTTGGCTATGCGGGAGATAGGCACACCAGTCCAATCGGCTACGACTTCAGCAATAACCTCTTCGGTAACTTCTTGCATTCCTTGCTGTTGACAATTACCGCGAGTTTTTATACGAGCCGCCGCTTCGTCTATTAAGTCTATCGCTTTGTCTGGTAAATTTCGATCTGGCAAAAACCTTACAGATAACTTAACGGCGGCCAGCAAAGCTTCGTCGGTAAATTGCACATGGTGGTGCTGTTCATATCTTCCCCGCAAACCCTTCAAAATTTCCAAAGCATCTTCTTCGGAAGGCTCGCTGACGAATACTTGCTGAAAACGACGCTCTAAAGCCGGGTCGGCTTCAATATGGCGGCGATATTCATCAATAGTAGTGGCTCCCATAACAGCCAGATCGCCACGAGCTAAAGCAGGCTTAAGAATATTGCCTGCATCCATACCGCCGCTGCCACCAGCGCCGACTATTTGGTGTATTTCATCGATAAAGAGAATAATCGATCTGTCTTTGCTAACTTCTTCGATAACTTGCTGCAGACGTTTTTCAAATTCGCCGCGGTGGCCAGTACCAGCCACAAGCGCACTTAAGCTCAGTTCGATCAAGTGATGATCTTTTAAAACATCAGGCACAGTACCATCAGCCAAACGCTGAGCCAAACCATAAGCAACCGAAGTTTTGCCTACGCCAGCCTCACCAACCAGCACCGGATTCGACTTAGTTTTGCGCGTTAAAATTTCTAAAACGCGACGCACTTCATCGTTACGACCGATAACTGGATCCATCTTTTTCTGGCGGGCCAACTCAGTTAAGTCACGACCATATTCTAAAAGCTGTTTATGCTCACGAGCGAATTTTCGTCCGTCGGCAGTCATATTCTTATCGCCGCCGCGACTGAAAAAGCCACCGCCTCCACCGGAAGACTTAGGAGCTTCCTGACGACGAACACCGCGTATAGAATCACGCAAAGCCAAAAGATCTACGTCACGCGAAATCAAGAAACGACAAGGCACACTGCGCCCTTCGCGCAAAATTGCAGTAATGACGTGTTTGGGCTCCACTCTGAGAGCTTGCTCCGACTCAGCTTCTTCCGGAACCATCGTCTTCATGAGCCTGGAATAACGCGGCGTTTCTGGCAATTTCTCAGAAATATCCCACATGGGCTCATCGTCTGAGGAAGGTACAAATTCTAAAATACCCTCTTCAAGCTCAGAAAGCGGAACGCCGACATCTTCCAAAGCATCTGCCAAGGAACGATCCAGCTGGCAAGCAGCAGCAAAAAAGTGCTCAATGCCAAGATAATAGTGTTTCCAAGAACGAGAAAGCTGATTGGCTCTGGCAATAACTCGTTCGGTAGCTTCGCTGTTATTTATGGCCATACTATTTCCGAATAATGTGAGCTACACACTCAACGTGGTAAGTCTGAGGGAACATATCTATAGGCTGCACTTCCAAAACGGTGTAGCCTTTTTCGGTCAGTATCCCCAGATCACGAGCTAAAGTAGAAGGGTTACAAGAAACGTAAGCTATACGCGGAATGCGCATTTTGGCAATCGTCTCTAAAACTACAGGATCACACCCTTTACGTGGTGGATCCAACACTGCAGCACTGAAACTAGTGCGGCGTTGCAACAAAGAACCTTTACTGCATAAGCCTGGCAAAACTTTTTCTACGGTACCATCCATAAAAGTTGTATTGGTCAAACCGTTAAGATCAGAATTGACCACAGCATCTTCAATCGCTTCCTGACACTCGTCAATGCCAAAAACGCGCTTAGCTTGGCGAGCCATATACAAAGCCAAAGAGCCAACGCCGCAATAAGCGTCTAAAATGGTATCGCGAGGCTGAATTTGCAGGAATTGATCCAACTGAGAGTAGATCGTCTCCAAACCTTCGATATTAACTTGGAAGAAAGAGTTAGCAGAAATATTAAATTTTAAGCCTGCTACTTCTTCAACTATGTGATCGCTGCCCCATAAAACGGAATTACGAGTACCTAAAATTACGTTGGTACGATGAGGATTTAAGTTGAGCACCACCCCACAAAGAGAGCGCACGCGTTTGCGAACAATGTCTACAAATTCCCTAACCTTAGGCAAACGAGGCTGGCTGGAGACAATAACCAACAAAGTTTGATTGGAATAATAACCGTGACGAGCTACCAAGTAACGAATAGCTCCGCTGCCATCTTCGCTGTTATAAACTGGCCATTGCAAACGCTCTATAGCTTCACGACAGGCATTCATCAATTCGTTATTTACTTCATGCTGAATGGCACAATTTTCTACTCTGACAATAGAGTGAGTGCCTTTAGCATAATAGCCGACATAAGGATGGAAACGAGGTACGTCGTCTTCTTCTTTTTGATCGACACGCAACAAATAGGGTTTAGCTCCCACTACCATTTGCGTCTTGGAGCGATAGTTCCAAGGACGGGTCATGCGTTTGCAAGGGCGAACTTTTACACCATCAAGGCCAGCTATATGGCATAAAGCATCTTGCACCATCTTCGTTTTAAATTCTAACTGAGAATCGTAATTTACATGTTGCAAATGGCAGCCACCGCACTCGCTATAAACTGGACAGCGAGGCTGAATACGACGCATGGAAGGAACGATAATCCTGTGGATACGAGCTCGGCCATAGTTCTTTTTCAGCTCGGTGATTTGGGCTTCTACTTTGTCACCTGGAGATGCGCCAGGAATAAAAAGCACGAAGTTGCCTACTCTTCCCACGGCTTCTCCGCCTACTGCAAAATCATTGATAGTCAGCTCAACTCGCTGACCGACAGATAAAGAATCGGCCATAAAAAACTCCTTGAAGTATTCCCCCAACAGCCTCCGATAAAAACGCCCCCACTTTTCTCGGCAGGAAGTCAAAATCTAAAGAGAAACACCCTTAAAACGTTCAATTAAAGAGCGCTTTTTTCCTACCCAACCATAATGTCAAGGAGAAGAGCTTGAACACAAACCATTTATCGATAAATTTGCAATCTGCCCAATCATATCTAAATGAAGCCTTAGAAAAATTCGATGATATGATCGATTTTTTGCAAAATTTAAGCGAAGAAGAATTAGAAGCGTCTGTACCGATTGGTACTCTGTCACAAATAGAGAGAGCTCAAGCTCTAGTTTCACAGGCTTCGTCCGCTCTAGACAAGATAAAATTGTCTTAAAGGCACGTGTGAATAACTGCAACACAAAGTTTGTTTGTGGGTGTAGTGTAATTTTTTTGCCAATAAGCGAGGTGTACAGTATAAATTATGCCTTTTAATTTAGGCCCGGGGGAACTTATATTTTTAGCGGCAGCGGCATTATTGCTATTCGGCCCACAAAAACTTCCGGAAATAGGCCGCGCTTTGGGTGAAGCTTTAGGTTCTTTAAAAAAAGCCTATAACAGTGCAGCCAATTTGGAAGACCTTCATTCAAGTTCTACTCAGGTAGCCAATCAGACAAATTATGCTCAATCTCACACAGCTCCCGCTTCTATTCCGCTTACTTCTGAATTAGCTAATTCTGCGAAACCAACAGAGCTCAATTCTGAGCCAGATATTAAAGCTTGTTCCAACAATAAATAAACAATAACTATTACCAAGCAAAGCAGCCTGCCTTCTGGCCCAATTTTATTGGTCAGAAGGCAGGCTGCTTACTACCCTAGCTATTTTGTCAACTAATTTAAGCTACGCGCCTCTTTAGCTTTATAAATAAAGAGCGGAGGCAAATCTAAGGAGCGAATCTTCCAACCAGCCCTGGTCTTTTCAAATTCCCAGATCCAAGGAGGAGCGTCAGGATACTTGGTATCTGCCACTTTGATAATAGCCGAATCACCAGAGACGCGCTCATCAACGACGACTCTCGTAACGTAAACGCTCTTGGTAGAAGCCATGGAGAAATAGCGCTCCAATCCTTCTTCAAAACCTTTGAGATTAACTCTCATTTTGGCGTCTACACTCAAAGAGGCATAGGCTTCCTTATATTTTTTGGCTTTGACATTATCGAGAAATTCATTGGCTATCGCAAAAGGACGGCGGCTTATATCTGGAGGCGGAACAAACTTTTCATCAGTTTCCTGATTGATAGGAACTTCCGGAGTTGAACAAGCTGCAGCCAAACACAGAACAGGAACTATTAACGCCAGGAAAACCAACTTTTTACAAGCTGGCAAATTTTTCAATTTTTGCAATTTCAGTCCAAACACCAATATAGCTTCCTCGCTTCCCTGCCGTGTCTAGAATAAATAAGAGTAGTTATAAATGGACAATCTCAGCATAGCTGATATAAAGTCCAGCCTTAACTATACGTACGACAACTTCCTTGCCTACACGATCGGAAGCATTGGCTACTTCAACCAAGCAACCGTCGATTATGGCCAAAGCTGAGTTGCTGTTATCGGATATATGACCATCCAAAAGCAATACTCTGGCTTGCTGACCACAGGCCAGAGGTGTGAAGTCCAAAGAAGCAGCTTTTTCAGCACAAGTCACATTAAAGTGTTCAGGATGGATGCTATCTGAAGCTTGTACAATAATAACAGAATCGGTTTCATGAGCCATCTGTTCAACTTCAACACCATTAGGGCCGATAAATTGGTAGGCAGCTGCGGGAGACAAGGTAACAACGGCAGCTTCTGGCTTAACAACTCCACTCATTTCCCGCAACAAATTGCGACGAGCTCTCAAAGCTACAGACTTGTGAGAAAGCACTTTACCTCGGCCATGACAAATAGGACAAACATCACGCATAATGCCATCCAAATCTTTGCCCTCTCGCTTACGAGTAATTTGTACCAAGCCTAACTCAGTCATACTGACTAAGTGAGTGCGAGTGCGATCCTTCTTGAGCTCATCACCCAGAGTTTCCAAGATTTTGCGCTGATCTTCAGAACTATCCATGTCGATAAAGTCGACTATGATGATACCAGCCATGTCACGCAAGCGCAGCTGACGGCAAATTTCTTTACAAGCTTCCAAGTTGGTACGCAAAATCGTCTCAGCCAAGTTGTTCTTGCCGATAAACTTGCCCGTATTAACGTCGATAACCCAAAGGGCCTCGGTACGATCAACGATCAAATAACCGCCGGAAGAAAGCCAAACACGCCTCGACAGAGCATTGTCAATTTCTTGTTCAATCTTGTACATATCGAATAAAGGATAGGTATCGGTATACAAGTGAACTTTTTCCAAGAGCTCTGGAGAGCTATGCTCCAAACGCTCACGCATGTTTAAGTACTCTTGGCGATTGTCAATAACTAAACGATCTACTTCTTCGGTAAAGAGATCGCGTAAAATCTTGTCTACCAAGTTGAGCTCTTGGTGAACCAAAGCTGGAGCGTGACAAGTTTTGGCTTTGGCCTGGACTTTATTCCAAACTTTAACCAAATAATCTAAGTCCATTTTAAGCTCGTCGCGATCGTGACCTTCAGCAGCTGTACGCACCACCACGCCCATACCTTCAGGACGAAGTTCATCGGCGATATGGCGCAAACGATTGCGCTCTTCTTCGGTAGAAATACGACGAGAAACGCCAACATATTGAGCTGAAGGGAATAATACCAAGTAGCGTCCTGGCAAAGTTATGTAAGAGGTAATGCGAGCGCCTTTAGTACCGATAGCCTCTTTGACTACTTGCACCAAAGTTTCCTGATTAGGGCGTACAATTTCAGCGATGGTAGGCTTGGTAAAGCCATTCTCGCCTTCGCTCAAGCCAGCCACGGCATCATTGGCACACAAAAAAGCATTGCGTTCCAAGCCAATATCAACAAAAGCAGCGTTCATGCCTGGCAAAACGTCGGAAACTCTGCCCTTAAAGATGCTGCCGACCTGGCGCTCTTCACGGGCTATGAGAATTTCCATGGGGCGTCCGTCTTCAAGTACAACCGCTCTCCCCTCGCGATCGTCGATGGATATTAAAATTTCTTTATACATAAATTAAATAAACCTTACTGTAGTTGGGGCCAATCCGCCCCCCAGACCGTCGGAAAAAGCCATGCTCGGCCGCTGCTAAAACAGCCAAAGCAGAAGCGAAAAAAATCCGTATACGGTAAAACTTAGAGATACGAAAAAATGGGTGTTTCGCTCTTCACGTTTCACAGCCTACTTCCTGCCTAACGTACAGCTGCTGTGAATTCACAGTCGAACTAAAAGAGACGTCCATTTAGTCAAGTAGCGATAAGAACTGATGCGAAAGAGAACAAAAAAACATACGGGAAAGTATAGTGAAAAATC
Organism: Candidatus Saccharimonadota bacterium; assembly: GCA_004554425.1. Taxonomy (GTDB): domain Bacteria; phylum Vulcanimicrobiota; class Xenobia; order Xenobiales; family Xenobiaceae; genus Bruticola. The sequence continues at coordinate 9,933 of SFMI01000028.1, forward strand.
GCTTAGTTATTGACGAAGAATTGCATAAAGTATATAATATGTCACATTGTTCAGAAGCTTACATTTTTCGTATCTGTACGGTACAGAATGCAAGTCAGGTTGAACAAAGAATAAGCGAGACAGTCCAAGCAATCGCTAATCACCGGAAAAGTGAGGCAGGCTCATTAGGTTATGTTTGAATCTCTTTCGGAGCGACTCAATGACATTTTTAAGAAAATATCAGGTCGCGGAAAGCTGTCAGAAGAAGACGTAAACGAAGCTCTGCGGGAAGTGCGCCGCGCTCTCCTGGAAGCTGACGTGAGTCTTCCTGTGGTAAAAGAGTTTATTTCCAACATCCGTGAGCGTGCAGTCGGTGAAGAGCTCATTAAGAGCATGACCCCGGCACAGCAAGTGATCAGATACGTACGCGACGAGCTCATTTCTCTCATGGGCGGCGAAGCGGCCAAACTCACTTTTGCCTCCAAAGCCCCGACCGTTTTTATGGTTTGCGGCCTTAATGGCGCCGGTAAGACTACCAGCGCGGCCAAGTTGGCCTCCTACTTAAGAGGTTCTGGCCATCATCCTCTGTTGGCTGCCACCGACGTATACAGGCCGGCGGCTATTCAACAGCTTGAAGTTTTGGCCAAACAAATCAGCGTTCCAGTTTTTAAGCTTGAAGGATGCCAAGATCCGGTAGAAATTACTTCTGAAGCTGTAGCCAAAGCTAAAGATTTAGGCAGAGACGTGGTCATTATCGATACCGCCGGCCGCTTAAATATCGACAGCGAGCTTATGGAAGAGCTTAAGAAGCAGCGTGACGCCGTATCTCCAGATGAGATCTTGTTGGTGGTCGACGCCATGACCGGTCAGGATGCCGTCAATGTAGCTCGTGATTTTAATGAGCTTTTGGGCATTACCGGCGTGATCATGACTAAGTTGGACGGAGACGCCCGCGGTGGTGCGGCCATTTCTGTGCGCAAAGTCACCGGTGCTCCTCTTAAGTTCGTGGGTACCAGTGAGAGACTCAGTGGCTTGGAGCCCTTCCACCCCGACCGTATGGCCGGTCGCATTTTGGGCATGGGCGATGTTCTCAGCCTTATAGAAAAAGCCGAACAGACTCTGGATAAAGAAAAAGCTCAAGAGCTTTCCGAAAGACTTAAACAGAACAAATTCGACTTAAACGATCTCTTGGATCAGATGCAGCAAATTCGCCGCATGGGCCCAATTAAAGATATTATCAAAATGCTGCCTGGAGTAGGCCGTGCTTTAGATGATATTCCCATAGGCGAGAAGGAAATCAGGCGCGTCGAGTCTATTATTCTTTCTATGACCCCTAAAGAGAGGCGTAACCCCGAGATCCTGGATGCCTCCCGCAAGCGTCGCGTTGCCAAAGGCTCAGGCAGCGACGTAGCCGCCGTCAACGCAATTCTCAAGCAATACAACGAACTGAGAAAGTTCATGAAGAGCATAGGTGGCTTGGCTAAGGGTAAGAAAGGCAGGAAGCTGGGCTTCTTTAGGCTTCCTTTCTAAGACTGCCTCTAAGGCCGGTTCCTTCTCTGCCGGTCTTACGCAGCACAAGTTTTAGCGCTTAAGCAAAAGCGCTCGTAAGTGTTTCTGTCGAAATAGTCTTTCACTTCGGAAAAGATAATTCGGCGGGTTTAAGAGCGAAAATTCTTCGCCGAGCACAGACTCTTGACTTCCGCCGGGAGAGTGCTGAAATTTCATTAACAATTGCTAATAGCAGATAATCACCACAGGAGGCACCCCATCAATGGTACGCATTAGACTTCGTAGAGTAGGACGCAAGAAACAGGCTAGCTACCGCATCGTAGCTGCTGACGCTAGATGTCCCCGCGACGGTCGTTTCATTGAGATTCTTGGGCACTACAACCCTCGCACCAATCCCCCCACAGTCGTTATGAAATCCGACCGCGTTAAGGCCTGGCTCTCTAACGGCGCCCAGCCTACCGACTCCGTCCGCGGCTTGCTCGTAAGCAGCGGTTTGTGGAAGGAATTCTACGGTACCGATTACGTTTATCCCACTCCTAAGGCTGCAGAGGCTAAGGAAGAAGCTGCTCCCGAAGCCTAGTATTTTCCCCACTCCTTTTACTGCAAAGTAAGAGTTTTTGTTGAGGAGAGGAGAGTCGCCATGAAAGGCTTGCTGGAGTATCTGGCCCGCCAACTCGTCGATTGTCCCGATCAGGTTGAAGTCCGTGAACTTCAAGGAGAGCGCTCAACTATCTTAGAGTTGAGAGTGGCTCCGGAAGATATGGGCAAGGTTATAGGTCGGCAGGGTAAAACAGCCCAAGCGATTCGCACGCTTGTAAAAGCTGCGGGAACTCGCGAAGGCAAACGGGTTATGGTGGAAATAATCTAGTTGGTAAAACCGGCGCCATAAGACTTGTGCCGCCGGTTTTTTTCTTTTCTGATAGGTTTAGTATGCAGGAACAGCAGACCAAGGGGCCCAAGCCCCAAGAATTTGTGGCCATCGCTTCTGTTTTGACATCTTTTGGAGTACGAGGCGAAATAAAAGCTCGTATTTTAACAGATTTTCCGGAGCGCTTCAAAAAAACTAAGGAAGTTTACTTAGTTGCCAAAAACGGAGAATATAGTCGTCATACTTTGCGAAGTTCCCGTTTTCATCAAAATTATATTTTGTTGAAGCTTAGCGGGATCGACTCTCCGGAAGAGGTAGCGAATTATCGCGATTGGTCAATTAGTGTAACCCCGGAGAATTTGGTTCCTTTAGAAGAAGGTGAGTATTGGCACTTCCAGTTAAAAGGACTGAAAGTTATCGATCAACACAATGTATGCCGAGGCCGTATCTTCGATATATATTCTTATCCTGGTTGCGATCAGTACGCTGTACGTGACGAAAAAGGCCATGAGCTAGTAATACCGGCTGTAGAGCGTTTTATAAAGAAAGTAGACTTGGATAGCGGCTGCCTTCTGGTTAAACTCCCTGAAGAGGAAGCTTAAATGCGCCTGGATATTATTACCCTTTTTCCCGAGATGTTTGCTCCGCTTTATACCAGTATTCCGGCTCGCGCCCAAAAACGCGATCTCGTAGAGCTGGGATTGGTTGATTTGCGTGCCTACGGAACTGGACGTCACTTTCAAACAGATGATGTCCCTTACGGAGGCGGCAGCGGTATGGTTATGCAGCCCGAGCCTTTAGGACGAGCTATAGACGATATTCCCAAATCAGCTGAAGGAGCTCACATAATTTATCTCTCCCCCCAAGGACAGAGATTAACTCAGAAAAAAGTCGAAGAGCTGACCTATTCTCATAAACATATCATTATGATTTGCGGTCACTACGAAGGCATAGATGAACGTATTTTACAAAAATATGTAGACGAAGAAATTTCCCTGGGAGATTTTGTTATTTCTGGCGGTGAGTTAGCTGCTATGGTTGTAGCTGATGCCATCATAAGACTGGTTCCAGGTGTGATCGATGCTGATTCAGCCCAAAATGAATCATTCAGCACTGGGATTTTGGACTATCCTTATTACACTAGACCTCTGAATTATCAGGGTATGGAAGTTCCTTCAGTGCTTACCAGCGGAGACCACAAAAAAATTGCCCAATGGAGACGTCAGCAAGCTCTTTTAAATACAGCTCGCAAACGTCCAGATTTGCTGGAGGGTCACAAATTAACTCCAGAAGAGCAAGAGTTTTTAGCCTCTTCCCTTCGTTAGTTCTCCGAACTATTAAAAAATACCGTGGGGCGCACGGAAATATACGCCTGTGGAGAGTTTTGCAGCTAGTTGTTTTTTTTCGATTGGCAATGTTATTCTCGTAGAAACAGGAAGTTCTCAACTTTCCAAAGGGAACACGTCCCCTAGCTAAATGTATATCAGCGGAGCGATAAAAGGAGGAAAGTTCCTTTTGCACTCCTGTCTGCTGCCTCAATGGCTTTGCCTGTACAAAAGGGCTTAACTATTGATTTTTTTAGGCTCGTCTGGTAGAATATTCGAGTTCTGCTGTAGGCTGTTTTTAGGCCAGCTTAAATCTACCGTCTTGATACGGATAGGGTTGGCAGGACGTATTTAGTCAGCGTTGAATCCGCTCGGCGAGTACCGTGAGACACACGGGAATCTACGCTTGAGGAGAGTGGCCAATTAGCTTCCCCCGCGAGAGAAGGGGAAGCGGTGCCATTCGTTGAGCCAAGAATCCCCCTGGTTTCAGCCGTGGGGAGTGTCAATTGTGAGCAGGCTATAGCCAACAGGGATAGTATCCCCCAGAGGCAAGCAAGATTCGTTAAGAGAAGGATATCCACCATGGATCTGATCAAGAGTATTGAGCGCGAGCAAATGAAAGAAGAATTTCCCAGCTTTGGCCCTGGCGACACCGTAAAGGCTTGGCTGAAGGTTATCGAAGGCGGAAAAGAGCGCTTCCAGGCTTTCGAAGGCGTTTGCATCAAGAGAGGCAACTCCGGTCTTAAAGAGAGTTTCACTCTTCGTAAAATTTCCGGCGGTGTCGGCGTAGAAAGAACCATTTTGGTGCACAGCCCCCGCTTAGACAGAGTAGAAGTTATCCGTCACGGTGCCGTACGCCGCGCTCGTTTGTTCTACCTCCGCGACCTCGTTGGTAAGAAGGCTCGCGTAAAAGAGAGACGTGTAAACCGCTAATTCCCCCACATTCTGGTAGGGATTGCCAAGTTTTGCCAACATCAATGCCGCAGAGAGTGGAGAGAGTTTTCCCGCCGTTCGCTGCGGTATTTTTTTGCGAAGTAAGGCTCAAGCAAATGAACAAACACTCTGCATAGCTAAAAAAATTAGCCGCAGGGTGTTTTTGTTTTGCGTACGAAACCTTGCTTCACAAGCAGTCAAATATGAGTGAAGGTTTTCTCCAATGAAAGAAGGGCTGTTACTTTATATACTTTACCTTTTGGTCACTATCAGAATAGTGATTACCATATTTAGCAAAAAGATCTCCGCCGCTTGGAAAAGTGTAATAAAAGAGTATATTGATTCTTTCATAGTAGCTGGCATTTTGGCTATACTAATTATCACTTATGTAGCTCGCAGCTTCTACATTCCTTCAGAATCGATGTTGCCTACTCTAAAAGTAAACGATTACATTTTGGTCAATCGTTTTGTTTATAAAATGGCCCTCCCCTCCCGCGGCGAAATTATCGTTTTCCATCCTCCGCACGTAAAGGATCCTGCCAATACCGACTTTATTAAACGTGTAGTAGCTTTAGAAAACGATGTAGTAGAAGTAGCCGATGGAGTGCTTTACTTAAACGGTATTCCCCAGAACGAACCTTTCATAAAAGAACCTATCGATGCCGATTTCCCTGCCTACAGAGTTCCCAAAGGTCATGTGTTCGTAATGGGTGATAATCGCAATAATTCTGATGATTCCAGATATTGGGGCCCGCTGCCGCTAGAAAACATTGTTGGTAAAGCTTTTGTTATCTTCTGGCCTGTTTCTCGTATGGGTTTATTAAAGTAGCACTGTAGCCGCAACTAAATTGGTAAAAGATAAAATCAAGAGAGGATTTGTTCCATGGAAGAAAATACTTCCGCACAGAAACAGAGAGGCTTTTCCTGGTTTCCCGGCCACATGCGCAAAGCCTTACGCCAATTGGAAGAGAGCCTGAATTTAGCTGATATCGTCCTTCTGGTAATGGATGCTCGTATACCAGCAGCTTCCCGGCAGCCAGATTTGGAAGAGCTATTGCAACGCAAGCACAAAGAGCTCATCTTCGTGTTAAACAAAACAGACTTAGCAGAAGAAGCAGAAACAAAGAAATGGCTGGCTTGGTTTAAAGCTAACAATTTGGCAGCTGTAGCTATGCGTTCTACCGCAGGCAAAGGAGCCGGCCCCTTGGAAGGAGCTATTGCCCGCTTACGTCGCAGCGTAGAAGAGAAACGCCGCGCTAAAGGTTTACGTCCTCGTGATCCGCGATTAGTAGTAACAGGCATACCCAATGTAGGTAAATCGTCTTTGCTAAATAGGTTAGCTGGCGCTACTCGCGCTAAAACTGGAGCAAAACCAGGAGTAACCAGAGGCAGCCAGTGGGTAGCTGTGCCCAACCATTGGCAAATATTGGATTCTCCCGGCATCCTCTACCCTCGCATAGATACTGTTGAAACCCTAACAGCTTTAGCGGCAGCTAGTTGTGTACGCCACGACGCTATCCCTCTGGAAATGGTAGGCGGTTTGTTGTTGGAGCGCTTATGGGCTAAACGCAAAGTTAAAAATGTAGTGCCAGCTAGCTTAGCTGAAAAATGGAAAAGCCAAGAACACCTTGTTCCGGAGCAAATGCTAATAGAGCTCGCGACAGCCAAAAACTTCTCCTTAAATGGACAAGAAGCCGACTTGCCACGTTGTGCTCGCTTTGTGCTAAAAGCTTTTGCCCAGGGTGAAGTTGGCCCCATCACTTTAGAGACCGCTCCAACAATTGAAACTCCGACTGAGCAAGCCTAAACCCTAATAGTATTAACTATCGACATAAATATCCGCCGTTTTCCCTAATTAAGGAAAAGCGGCGTTTTTCTTAGAGTTAAAAGCCTCCCCAAGGCTACAAGATGACGAAAGAGCAATATAATAGTGCGTATTTCTTTACATTACGTTTTGCAAAATTTACCCGTAGGAGCTTCTTATGAAGAGAGCCTCGAAATTATCCCCCAAGCAAAAAGTTGGCTGATTAAAGAAAAAGAACGTCTTGAGCAAATGTACGCTTTTCAGGAAAGCTTTTGGCCTATAAATAGCGGTGCAGGTTGTGATGAAGTAGGACGCGGCCCTTTGGCTGGCCCTTTGGTGGCAGCTTCCGTTATTTTACCTAATCATACTTGGATTCCCGGACTAAACGACTCTAAAAAGCTCAGTGAAGAAGTGCGCGAGTTGCTAGTTCCTTGGATCAAGAAAACTGCCAACTGGTCTATTTGTGAAATATCTTTAGCCGAACTGGACAAAATCAACAATATTAACCGCACTTCGCTCTTAGCTATGCACCGCTCCTTGGATCAGCTAAGCCCTAAGGCTCAATTTGTCTTTATAGACGGCCGCTCCGAAATGGCTTCTTGTCCTGTACCTCAAGTTGCCATTATAAAAGGCGACGCCCGTATTCCAGCTATTGCTGCTTCTTCCATTATTGCCAAAGTTTACCGAGATCACTTATTAGACCAAGCCCACAACCAGTGGCCACAGTATAAATTTAAAGAGAATAAAGGCTACGGTACAGCTGCCCATATGCAAGCTTTGCATAAGTTCGGCCCTTGTCCTTACCATCGCCGTACTTTTGCTCCCATTAAACAACTTTTGGAAGCGAATCAAGCTATTCAAGAGCAAGCCGTTCTATTCTAAAAATATAACAAAATATAGCCTTTTCTTCCCAAGTTTCTGCAGCTATGGTATAATTTTAAAGCTTTTTGCAGCTGCTAAAGTGAGGATTTTGTGAATATGACTGAGCAAACCGGCCAAGCTTCTGAGCGTTCAAAATCGTCTCAAGCTAGTTTAGAAAAAGCGCGCAATTGGTATATAGATGATTTTGTGCGCTACATTACTGTAGAGCGAAATTTAGCTAAGCGCACCGTTATTGAATATCACGACGATTTAGCTATATTTTTGAAATATTTCCAGCCCCTCTTCGAAGACGGCCTTACTTTAGAAGCTATCGATATAAATACAATTAGTGATTTTTTGGCCGATCTCAAGCTCAACCATAATTATGAAGCTTCCAGTTTGAATCGCAAAATTGCTTGCTTAAAAAGCTATTTTAGTTTTTTGGAATTATATGGTTATATTCCCGATTCACCTATGGATAAGTTTAAAAGCGTCAAAGAAGGGCGCTCACAGCCAGTCTGATCCAGGCGGAGATTGGAAAGCTTACCGCAATACAGCTATTTTAGAGCTGTTTTATGCTACAGGTATGCGTTTAGCTGAACTTACTAGCTTAAATTTATCCGATCTAAATTTTGATGATTATTCGATACGCATTACTGGTAAGGGTAATAAGCAACGTATTGTCTTTATGAATCAAAGTTCCGTAGATGCTATAAAAGCTTATTTGGAAGCTCGTCCCAACACTAAAGATTCGGCAATATTTCTCAATAGATTTTATAGCCGTTTATCACGCCGCGCTGTCGAAATTCTCTTTGATAAATTAAAAGAGGAAGCCGGTGTATTTAAAAATGCTTCTCCACACACTATGCGCCATTCTTTCGCTACTCACTTGCTAGAAGGCGGCGCCGATTTAGTTACAATAAAAGAGCTTTTGGGTCATGCTAGTCTTTCCACAACCCAAGTTTATACAAACTTATCGAGAGTAACTATGCGCGGCGTCTACGACACGAGCCATCCTCGTCAGTAAGCCAATTTATAAAACCAACTATATCTACATCTTTTAGGTGAAAAAATGGACTTTAATTCGATAGAGCATACTTTCCCCCAAGTTAACGCCGAAAAGCAGCGTATTCGCCAAGAATTTTCCTGGGATATTATCGACTTTCTGTTAGAAGGCAAGTCCCCTATCGATTTAAAGGCTCTAACTATAGAAGAGCGCTCTCAAGCTCACAAATTTCTTTTTAATTACGGTTATGATTATAACAACAAAGAAGATCGCGAAACGGTAGACGAAATTTTCTCCGAAGCTATTCGCTTTATAAAGTCGTATTTTGTGCATGGTCATAGCGCTTGTCCTACTTATTTCACCATTCCAGCAGAAATAGAACGTCTCAATGATGTGCGCGATTTGCTCATTTGGGCTTCAGGCCCACGCACTACCGAGCGCCAAGCTTGGTCTTGTGCCATTTTGCGCGTTATGCACACCATTCATCATTTAGACAACACTATGCGAGCCGAATTTTTTCCAGAAATAAAGAGGCAAATTCTAGATAAATTCCGGCAAAATATTACCGAAATCAATGGACAAGTATATTTAGGCTCCGGTAGTGATACTATTCCTCTTTTCGGAGTTTTTTACAAAGAAGAGAAGAGCCGCGATAGCTTAATTATGAAGCTGCTTCACAAGCCTAAAAACGTGGCCGAAAAGATCCATGATCGCTTGGGCGTAAAGTTAGTTACTTATACAAAATTAGATGTATTGCGTACCCTCTATTACCTTTATATCCATAACGTTATTATGTTTGCCAACCTTACTCCAGGTCGCAGTCGCAATACTATTTTGGATTTGGAAAAATGCCAAGCTCTCTTTGCCGAACTTTTAGATAGCGAACAAGAGACAGATTTCGCCGAGAAAGAGAAAAAATTAGCTCAATTAGCTGACAAATTAGATACTATTTCGCCTCAAGAGCAGGCAGCTATGGAAGCGGAGAAAAAAACTTACAATCCGCTCTCTAGTTCAGATTATAAATCTTTGCAATTTACCGTCCAAGAATTAGTAAAATTGGAAAATCCCGGCTTTTTCAAAGCTAGACGGTTGCGCACACAATTGGAGAAATATCATTTAGGGCCAGATCTTGAAGGTTTACTCAAAGAATTGGAAGGACCGGTAGCTGAGCAAGAAATTCGTGTGCTCTTCCCTCTTGAAGTGCAACTTATCGATAAAGACAACTATGCTCAAAGTATAGACGGCACGGCTTCACACGATGCCTATAAACAGCGTCAACAAGATCGCGCTTGTTTGCGCGTCCTAGCTGGCGTCTTTGCTTTGCATCCAGAATTAAACCCACTCGGCAAATTCAGATATAGTAGGGTGTATTTGAGGTGATTTCGCAGGAAAAACTTTCGCAAATATGTTAATATTCCACCTGCTATTTTCGGCTGTAAAGTTTATTAGTATCAAAATAGTATCACAAAAGGCTGGGAAATACAACAGAATTATGTGGAGCTCTACATAATTCCGGCACGGACGGACGCTGTCAGGCACAGCGGATAACAGCCTTGCAAGAGGCGTTGTACCTGCGCTGGATATATTCTTGATAGGCTTTCTGGTCTGTCATGGAAATTCCCCCTCTCTGAATAATAGTGCGGGGCGGCAGCACTCCTTGCTGTCGCTCCTTGACTGCCTAACTGCGAAACCGGGCGGGGCTGTCAACGGTGGGCGAAGCCCGTTCATCTTGACCGCCCGCTGGCTCGGCTGGCTTTGCTATTTACCCGACAAACTTGAATTTATTGTAAGGTATCACGTTTTACCTTCTTAAGCCTTACTATCATTACCATAGGAATTTCTTTGTTGGTTTTGAAACATTCTTCATAAAATCCATCAATGACAAATCCAGCTCTAAAACAAAGGTTAAAAATATCTTGTATGGAACGATGATAATAAATCTGCTCTTTCGGT
>SFMI01000169.1 GCA_004554425.1 Candidatus Saccharimonadota bacterium
GTACTAGTAGAAGCGTTGTTACTTCCGCCTACTCCCTCTAATAAACGATCAAATTCGCCTTCTTTGACATGCCCGGAGCCCTCAAACATTAAATGCTCAAATAAGTGAGCGAATCCGGTGCGACCGACTTGCTCATTACTGGAGCCAACCTTATACCAAATATTCGTATAAACCATAGGGATAGTGTGATCTTCATGCAAAATCACATGCAACCCGTTGGGCAAATCAAATTCTGTATAAGGGACTTGCATATCTCCCCCGCCGGGCTCCTGAGCTGAAACAGGAGCAGCAGCCATACAAAGGGCCATAGCCAAACCGCATAACGCTTTGCGCATATGTATAATTCCTCCAAAAAGATTGGCCTCCGGCAGCTATAAGCCGCAGAGATTCTTTTGTATACTAATCGATTTTATCAGAAAAAACTAATTTATGCTCAGATTAAACCGCGCTGTTCGCTTTGAGCGGCAATTTCCGAATCGGAAACAGGCTTTGTCATAATACCAAGCATACGACATAAAGCCCAAGTTAATTCCGATCTGTTCATAGTAAAGAAATGGAAAGATTCGATACCAGCTTTGCGCAAAATTAACAACATCCCAGCTGCCACTTGCATAGCCAACATATTGCGTATTCCAGGTACATCATCTAAACCATCAAAAAGTTGTACAATCCAACTAGGTAATTTAGCGCCACAAGTACGACTAAATTGCAAAAGACTTTTGGCATTGGTAACAGGCATAATTCCGGGAACAATGGGAATCTCAATATGGTGCTTTTCGGCTCTATCCAAAAGACGGAAATAATCATCAACATCAAAGAAATATTGAGTGATAGCTCGGGTAGCTCCAGCATCAATCTTTCTTTTTAAAACTTCCATATCAAAATCAAGAGACTTTGACTCTGGATGACCTTCAGGGAAAGCAGCTACACTAATTTCAAAGTCACCAATTTTGCGCAAACCAGCCACTAAATCACAGCAATAACGATATCCTTGAGGATGTGGCTCGTAAACTGAAGATCCTTTGGGAGGATCACCTCGCAAAGCTACAATATGACGTATACCAGCTTCCCAATATCTTCTGGCAATTTCATCAATTTCGGCGCGACTGGCTCCAGCACAAGTTAAATGGGAAGCCGGTACTAGAGAAGTTTCTTTGGCAATGCGAGTCACAATATTATGAGTACGCTCTCTAGTAGATCCACCCGCTCCATAAGTAACTCCAACAAACTCTGGACGCAGAGGTTCAAGACGCACAATAGTATGCCACAGAGTTTGCTCAGCTTCGGGAGTTTTGGGAGGGAAGAACTCAAAAGAAACTTTAGGCGGATTAGTGCAGAAAAAGTCCTTAAGCTCAGAAATTTCTATCAGCTTTTTCAAGGCGTACTCCTAAATTGCAAAGAGAAAAAATACACAAAAAAAGCGGCACTTATACTGAAGCTGAGAACGGCAAGCCGCTCCCCGCCTCAGTGCAGACCGCTTTTATATCCTTATAAAGGATAATCTAACTCGCGAAATTACTTGTAGAACTCAGCGTTGATCTGGATGAACTGCTCTTTGTCAGCGGGAATTTCGTCATCGGCATAGATGGCGTCGGCGCCGCAGCAGCTCTTGCAAGCTCCGCAGTCGATGCATACTTCAGGATTGATGAAGTACTGGGATTCGCCGTCAGAAGTGTGAATGGCTTCTACGGGGCAGTTCTCAGCGCAGGAACCGCAAGTGATACAAGAATCGGTAATTACATGAGGCATGTTCTCTAAATTCCTCTACTTTAAGTGTTGCGATGTCTAAATCGCATTGGCCCCTTGGTTCACGTTGAAACGTTTTTTTCCTACTTATAAAAAATGTTTTTCAAGCAAAGCCAAGAGCTACAATGCAAAAAGAGTTAATTACGTTTTGTCAGTTTCCTAAAATATCGCCTACAGATAAGCGACGACCAGCCATAAAAGCCGCTCCGTCCATCCAACATTTGCCAGCAGGCTTAACCAGACGCAGAACTACAGCTCCTTTACCAGTAGCTACAACATAACCCTGACCTTTAATTTGGCCCAAAACTTGTCCGGGGACAGTGTTTGCGCTATCTTCATTCCAAGTTGTTACTGGAGATGAGCCTATTTTTAATATTTGGCCATTATGTAAGGTGGCCGCTTCTGGTTCGCTATAGAGCGCTCTGACAAAGTTGGCTGTCTCTTCAGCTGTCTTATGCCAATCGATAAACAGATCTTCACGCTTAAAAGGCTTAGTATAATTGAATTCACCTTGTTGGGGCTGAGCTTGTAAAGTACCAGCCTCCAGCCCAATAGCCGTTTCTACCAACATATCGGCACCAATTTCAGCTAAGCGCTCCATAAGCTCGGAACCACTTTCCTGTGGGGCGATTTCTACTTCTTGGCGCATGAGCACCGCTCCAGTGTCGTAGCCTTCTTCCATAATAAAAGTAGAGACACCAGTAATTTTATCTCCGGCCATAATAGCAGCTTGCACAGGAATAGCACCGCGGTGGCGAGGCAAAAGCGAAGGATGTAAATTTACACAACCTAAGCGAGGCATTTCCAAGAGACTCTTGGGGATAAGTTTGGCGTAAGCAGCGACCAAAACGATATCTGGGTTGAACTCTTCAACTAGCTTCAAAAACTCAGGATCGCGTACTTTTAAAGGTTGATAAACTGGTAAGCCCAATTCTAAAGCCGCAACCTTAACCGGAGGCGGAGTTAGTTTGTTGCCTCGCCCCTTGGGCTTGTCAGGCTGAGTAACGACAGCTACAACCTCAAAGCGCTCAGCCAATTTTTTTAAGGAAGGAACAGCAAATTGAGGAGTTCCCATATACAATACACGCATGTATCCGTTCCTCAATTAGGCTTTCGTATCTTCTTCGGTAGGAGCGGCTTCTTCGTTTTTAACTTCAGTAGATTCTTCAGCTTCCGTTCCTTCTTCGGCTACCTTCGAATCTTCTTGTTCACCTTCAGCCTCTTCTTCCGGATTAGCTGTTACCGGATGCACATTTTCAGCTATATCGATATAGACACGTCCATCCAAATGATCACATTCATGCTGAGCACAGCGAGCAAAAAGTCCCTCTCCCTCATAACTAACTCTTTGACCGTTTTCATCCAAGCCACTTAAACGCACCTTAGAGCAACGCCATACTTCGCCTTCTAACCCGGGGTAAGAGAGACAGCCTTCCATACCCAACTCTTCCTCATCACTCAAAAAAGTAACTTTGGGGTTGGCCAATTTAATGGGGCCATCACCTACATCTATAACTATTAAACGACGAGAAATTCCTACTTGAGGAGCAGCTAAACCTACACCTGGAGCTGCATACATAGTTTCTAACATGCGATCAAAAATATCGCGTACCTTTTGATCGACTCTCTCTACAGGTTTGCATTTGCGACGTAAAATAGGATCATCGTTAATTCTGATTTTGAATGTAGACATAATATTTTTCCCTTAAATAATAAGACCGAATGTCGGCCCACAGAGGCTTTTTCCAGAAAAAAAAGACTTGCTATCAAACGACATTCGGCCGCAGCTTCCCTAA
>SFMI01000029.1 GCA_004554425.1 Candidatus Saccharimonadota bacterium
TGTTCCCATGTCTATGGGCAGCTATTTAATAGGGGCGATTCTTCCTTTTAACGCCTTTAAATGCTTCTTCACTTGTGTGGTTGCTGGAGCTTGCATGCGCAGTTTAAGTTCTTTATTGAATCGCTAAGTAGAATATAGGGCTATAGTAAGCCACCAGATCTATATTGAGGAAGCTGCGTCAGTTTTTTATACAGCGGTTTTATTTCATCTTGGGGTAGATTTAGATTGCTAGAACGAGTATATGCTCTGTTACGTGACGTCACTTATTGGGATTTTATCGACGTCATCTTAGTATCAGTATTTTTCTACTACATATTGTTGCTTATAAAAGGTACGCGTGCTCTGCAAATTTTGCAGGGAATCGGTGCTCTTCTGCTGTTGCAAGGCTTAGCTTATATCGCCAGGTTGCAAACTTTGAGCTATATCCTGAACGGCATCTTGGTCTCCACTTTAGTGGCCTTACCTGTCGTCTTTCAACCTGAATTGCGCCGTGCTCTAACCAGATTAGGGCAGCGAGGCCTCATTTCTTCTAATGGCATAAGTGAAATTCGTCAAGAAGAATTAAAGCGCATAATCGATGAAATAGCTCTGGCCGCTTACAACTTGTCTACTACTCGTTTCGGTGCTCTTATTGTATTAGAACAAGAGACTGGCTTACAAGAAGTAGTGGAAACTGGTCAGATTGTAGACGGTTTTATTTCTGCCAAACTTTTACAAACGATCTTTCGTCCCAAAACTCCTTTGCATGATGGAGCTGTAGTTATTCGTGACGGTCGTCTTTTGGCTGGAGCTTGCTATTTGCCTTTGACCGATTCAGTGGTAGACTCGCGCTTCGGTACGCGCCATCGAGCCGCTATTGGTATTACCGAGCAAAGTGATGCCATAGTTGTGGTTGTCTCCGAGGAAACTGGAGAAATACGTATTGCTAAAGATGGCGCTTTCAGCCAACCCATGATTGAAGAAGCTCAGGTACGTAAGGCTTTAGCTCGAGAACTTATGAGCGAATGGAATAAGGAAAAGCACAGACGTTTTACTACTTTCAATTTGTTCCGCACTATTGGTGACGCTATAGGAGGTGATGACTAAATGTGGGCTCGCTTACGCAACAACTTTGGCTTAAAAATGCTAGCTTTTCTCTTGGCTATAGTGACAGCTTTGCTAGTCAAGACTTTAGCCAAGCCTATAAGTGAATTGCCTGCCCAGCGCGTTTATACCAAGCCTATCGATATTTTGGCTCCTAGCGATAACGAATTGATAAGTTCGATAAACCCTCGTGAAGTCACTGTCACTATCAGCGGTACCAAAAACGTGATCGATCGTATCGATCCTAAGCTTATATCTGTAGTAGTAGATCTGAGTAAGCGCAACAAACCTGGTACTAGCTTAGAGGCTGTCGATGCCATGGCTCCAGGAGGAGCAGAAGTTTCTTTAGTTGAGCCTAGTCATGTTTGGGCTTCGATTTCGCAGCGTACTTTTGCCAGTGTCCCTGTGAAGATAAATTTAGTTGGTAAGCCTAGCGATAGTTGTCGTTTGGAAACTCCCATGGTGGAGCCTTCTAAGGTGCGTATCGTGGGCAGTATGGAAGATGTAGATAAAGTTTCTTGTGTTTCGGTGCCTATTTCTATTTCTGGTATCAACTCCAGCTTCAGTACTAAAGCTGTCGCAAGGTAAAGGTCGATTTAAGTAATGTTTCTGTCAAAAGCCGCAGCGGTGAAGATTACCAAGTGCTAGTTTCGCCTGAAGAGGTCTATCTTAGTGGTGACGATATTGACAAAATAACTTTCGATTCACTTGAAGTTGAACATTATGTCTTCCAGTATGAAGGCAAGACTATTAGCAAAAAAGTGAAGCTTATTTTGCCTAGCAAATATCGAGTACCAGAACTGCCTCAAAATAGTGTGACAGTTACTGTTGCTCCAAAGGTAAAATCTGAAGCGGTCGAGTTTTCGGGCCAACAAGACGAATATAAGTTTTAGCTTCGTTGATAAAGTGAACCAGAGGGCGCTTAACTTTTTTCAGTTAAGCGCCCTTTATTAAGTCAATCGACCTTACAGAGGCTCAATTGCTCCTTGGGGCAGGGATAAACCTACAAAATATTGAAGACGCTGGCTTCAAATTTGAGGGGTGGCAGAGACCATTTTGGAGACCGCTTTTTAGCCTTGGGAAACGGACTAAAAGCGGTTGCGAATGGACATTCGTGCTTCTTCAAAGCAAAGAAATGTGAGAATATAATTTAGTTATGGCGCGTTTATTTGGTACAGACGGAATTCGTGGTCGGGCAAACGATACTCTTACTCCCGAATTGGCTTTCAGAGTGGGCAGAGCCCACGGTTGCTTGGTAAAGGAACAGTTTCAAGGTGACAATTCCGAGCAAGCTTGTAAAAGACCAGTAATCGCAGTCGGTAGAGATACCCGCACCAGTGGCCAGCTTTTGCAGTACAGTTATGTTTGCGGTTTGATTAGCTCCGGAGTTAATGCTTTATGCTTAGAAGTTATTCCTACTCCTGGGGTCGCTTGGGCTATTCGTCGTTACAATACTCAAGGCGGTTGCGTTATTTCCGCTAGTCATAATCCTTTTTATGATAATGGCTTAAAATTAATTGGAGCCGATGGCTATAAGCTCAGCGACGAGCAAGAGGACGAATTAGAAGAGCTAATTGCTAAAGCTAAAGAGTTACCTCGCGCAATCGAAGGTAATATCGGCGCTATTATCGATGGTCAGGAAGCTCAGCGCGAGTATGCCAATTATGTAGCCGGAATTGCTAAAATACGCTTGGACGGTTTAAATATCGTTTTAGATTGTGCCAATGGTGCTTCTTCCGCTTTAGCCGAAAATATTTTCCATAGCCTTGGAGCTCACGTTACCGTATTGCATAGCCACCCCAATGGCACCAATATCAATAACCAATGCGGCTCTACCCACCCTGAGTCTTTGCAAAGTGTAGTTGTAAGCTTGGGCGCCGATTTCGGCCTTTGTTTTGATGGTGATGCCGACCGCTGCTTAGCTTGTGATGAGAAAGGCCAGATGATCGACGGCGATCATATGCTGCTACTCTTTGGCAAATGGCTCGATAAAGATGGTAAGCTTTCCGGCAAACGTATCGTCACTACCGTTATGGCTAATTTAGGCTTGGAAGAAGCTTGCCAAGCCAATGGTTTTGAAATGGCTCGTACAGCCGTTGGCGATCGTTATGTTTTGGAAGAGATGCGTCGCTCTGGATCTGTCTTGGGCGGAGAGCAATCTGGCCATATTATTTTCTTAGATTATGCTACTACTGGCGATGGCTTAGTTACTGGCGTAATGCTCAGCCAAGTTATTAAGGATAGTGGTAAACCTCTCTCCGAGCTTGCCAAAGCGGTTGAGAAAAAGCCCCAATATATGGTCAATGTCAAAGTTAAGGACAAACATACTTGGAATTTGCATCAGCGTGTCAATGAAGCCGTAAAAGCGGTGGAAGAAAGTCTTAAGGGCAAAGGTAGATTGCTGGTTCGTCCTTCTGGAACCGAAAATTTGATTCGGGTTATGGCTGAGGGGCCTTCTTTACCTGAATTGAAAGGATTGGTGGACGGCATTTGCCAGGTAGTGGCTGAATGCTGCTCTTGTTAAGGTTATGGCTGAAAAAAGCACAGATACTTTCACTGAATTGCTGGATGAGACTGCTGCCAGGCTAGAGGCTCAGCTTAAGTTCATGCGCAAGCAGCAGTCATCTTTGCCTAATGTTGATAGCGCCAATAAAGCTTCGGCTTGTTTAGCTGACTTGGAGGCTGGCCTTTGGACAGAGTTGCCTTGGCAAGCTTTGAGTGGGCCACTAGATCGCGAAATACGTGAATTGGCCGTCACTTTTTGGCAAGAATTGGCTGACGAAGCTGCTGCCAGAGGCTTGGAGTGTGCTTCTTTGCAAGAGATGGCTGCTTCTTGGATTGAGCAAGACTACGATTGCACAATCCCTGTCTCAGTAGCAATTGGCGTCTTTTGTATAACTGTCGATTTTGCGTCCGACAGTGTTAGCATATCTATCGGTGGAGTGCCTGTAGCCAAACCTTGCACTTTAGCGCCGTCTTCTGTTATCGAAAATTTATGTAAAGCGGAAGCGGATCTGAAAGAAAAGCAAACGGTGCCTCGTTTAGCCTTAATGCGTTTAGTGACCGCTGCTTCGGTTCTGTCGTCCGAACGTGTCAATTTTACTCTAGCAGAGCTCTGGCCTATTGTCCACAGCATAGGTCTGGTGGCTGGCAATTTCGGTCGCCATCCGAGTAAAGCCAATGTAAGTTGTTATACTAAGACTCAGTTTATGTACGACACTGCTCTGGCTTTTAAAGAAATGTGTAAAAAGGAAACTGGAAACAGCATTGTCGTTTTGGAAGATTGCTTAGAGAATTTCAGTCTCGGGAGCAAAGTCAAAATTATGCGCAATGGAGCATCTAATGGCAAATAGTGGCCTCAGCTCAAAATTTTCCGGCTCTTGGGAAGAAGCAGAGCTGATTATTAAAGAAGTTCGTGCCGAATCGGCTGCCGATATTGAAGCTGGTAGGGCGCTGCTGGAAGCTTTGGGGCGTTGCAAACGCAATCGCAACTTGGCCAATTTAGCTCGTTTATCCAAAACGTTTCGCCTTTGGCAAGAACGTCGTGTGTCTATAAATTGGTCTCTTTACAGCGAAAGAATAAGCCAAGTGAGAACTTGGGCCTTAAAGGAAGCCGAAATTGCTTTCCGCAAAAATTTTAAGTCTAAATCAGCCAAGAGCCGCTGGGAAGTTCGCTGCGTAGGCTCGGAGCCGTTGGAATTTAAGGTCGGCCCCTTTGCTGTGCGTCCCCAATTTGCTAGTGGTACTTTCAGCTTAGCTTATGCGCGAGTTTTGCTTGCTGACAATGTGCCTCTTGATTCTGATGTGCTTTTTCGTACTTTAGAAGAGCAAACGGCTATTTTTAATAATAACGGCTACAAGATGCCCTTAGCCGAAGGCATATTGGCGGAAAGTGACGAGGGACAAGAACTTTTCTGCCGGGAAATGTTTGACGATATTCTGACTGCGTACAAAATTATGTTGCGCTGTCGTCGTAAAGGGCTTGGAGATCGTGTTCCTTTACATGATATTTGGGCTGTTTTGGCCGTTTTGCGCCAGAATCGCGAATTTGCCGAAGATGGAACGGCTTCAGCTTTTAGAGAATATTCGCGAGCTCAATTCTGTTGGGATATTGTACGTTTGCGCCGTTGCGGAGGGTTGCAGCGTCGTGGTTTGCGCTTAAATTTAAGCACGGCTACCATAGGCACTACCAAGAACAAAGAACAAGTTTTTTGGCTTGATGATGGTGTCGGCAGCGGTCAATATTATTTATCGCTTTGGTTCCAAAATAAGGAGTAATTGCTTTGCCTAACAGTTTTATTACTGAACCAGAAGCTCAGCCTTCTGAATTTCTGGCTTCCGAAATAATTGAACGTATGGGATCTTTGGGACTTCCTCCCGAGCATGGTATCGAGTTTGTTACTGTTGGGATCGACGAGCCGCTTAAAATTTTAGATGAACATTACTTAAAAGCCATGGAAAAAGGCGGCCGCGGCTCCGCTTTTAAGCTTATTAGAGGATCCTTCGGAGCGGGAAAAACTCACTTTCTCACTTGTTTGCGTAACTTGGCTTGGAAACGCGGTTTCTTGGCTTCTCTTGTTGAGCTTTCCCTGAAAGGTTGCAATTTAGGAGACGCTTCGGCTGTCTATCGCGCTTTAGCCAACGGTATGGCCCAAGCTCCCGAAGATTGTGAAAGTTTCGACACCGTCTCTGGTTTAGGCAATATAATTCGTTGCTGGGCCCTGAATTTTGATGAGGCAGAAGAACGTAAAAAATGGTTGGCCAAAGCTAAAATGAGCAACTTTGCCAACAACAATTACAAAATGGTCTTTTTGCGCTTTATCAAGAGCTTGTGGGAAGACGAAGAAGAATTGGCCGACGCTTGTGAGATGTGGTTGCTGGGCAGCTCGAGCAAAAAACTTAAATTGGGCATTATTACTATCCCGGAAAATATTTGCGAGCAAAATGCTTCTTCGATGTTGGCTAGCTTAATAAAAGCTGTCACTTTGCTTGGCTTTTCAGGAATCGCCGCACTTTTCGATGAAGTAGATCGTATTGCTTCAGGTAGCAAAAGAGAAAAGAAAAATGTTGTCGACAACATGCGCCAAATTGTCGATATGTGCGGCAGCAGACGTTTGCCTGGATTTTTCTGGGCTTTTGCCGTGCCTCCGGAATTTATCAGTGACGTTATTGCCGAATATCCGGCTTTACAGCAACGTTTAAATAGTCCTTTGCCTTTCTCTCCTGCCAGTCCCCAGGTTCCCACTATCGATGTTTCCTCGTCCGAATTGAAGCCACATGAATTTTTCAAAGCTTTAGGTCAAAAAATTCTTCGAGTGGCCGCTATCGCTTGGAATTGGAATTATACAGCCTCTGTACAAAACAAAAACTTGGACGATTTGGTTACAGAATATTTGTCCATGAACTTTGATGCTGGCCAGCGGCGTAATTTTGTCAAGCAATGGATTGCCTTCTTGCAATCTGAATACAGTTGTGGAGAAGGAACTACCGACATTGAAGCTTTGTGCAAACAACAAGACAGCGCAGAGGTAATGGAGAGCGAAGATTTTGCAGACTTCTAAGAGCGGGCCTGAAAATAGCGGCACCAGAGTTTTGGTTGTCGGCGATAATGTTTCCCATGAGCGCTACGGTACGGGCAGAGTCGTGCGTCTTTTGGAAAACGGCAGCTATTTTGTCAATTTTTTTATTACCAACGCCAACCAATGCTGCCGTTTTGATGAACTAAAATATTTATCTCCTAACGGTATGTCCATGCCTGTAGCCCCTCCGCGTTTGCGTTTTTCCCGCTATGGACGCCAACTTTGGGAGGGCAGAGGGCCGCGCGGCATCGAGGCTTTGCCCAAAGGTGAAGAAGGCCAATTCGTAGCTTTGCGTATTTTGGAAGCTATGCGTACTGGTGTGGTAGGTGAGCGAGTCGAACTTTATACCATAGGGCGCGGCTTGGAAATGGAGATGGTTAGCTACGACTTAGCTAACATCAGTGATGGAGCTGTGCGTGTATTTTTGGGCGATTATGGTGCCGGAAAAACGCACATGCTCGAGTGTATTGAAGCCAAGGCTCTAAGCAAAAAATGCTTAACCGCTCGTGTGGCTTTAAATAGCAAAGACGTTAGCCCTGGCAATCCTCAGCGAGTTTATCGTGCTCTGATTCTTAATTTGAATTATCCCGATCACGATGGCAAATATGGCTTATTGCCACTCTTTCGTGAAGCTCGTCGCCTCAAGCTTATTGAAGGTTGGCTGCGTAGTGAGCGTTTTCATACTTACCTTAGTCCAGCGCTTTACTACTTTGACCGTTACTCCGAAAACTTAGAGGCCTGGGCTGGCGATCCCGATAAGCAAAACGAGCTTAATATTCAGGAAGCCGTCGTTCGTCATATGATCGATTGGCTCGAAGGCCAAGAAGCTCGCGAACTGACAGACAAATTTAATTTATCGTTGCAAAAGGCTTTTCCAGGGACACCGTCTGTTTACAAATTCCCTGCCTTAAAAGACTACCGTACTTTCGGTCATATCTATGCCAATATTTTAAGTGGCATCTCTTATCTAGCTCGCCAAGTTGGCTATAGCGGTTTAGTTTTGCTTCTTGATGAAGCTGAAATGTATAACATCCTTTCCAGTCGGGATCGTACTTATGCCGATCAATTGTTTGGCTATTATTCTGCTTTGGCTTTAGGCACTCAGAAAGTGCGCAGTGTGCAAAAGTTCCCCCGTGGCGGTCACCTCAACCATAGAAATATTCCTGTCACTTATAATCCGGATGGTGGCACTTACAGAAGTGGTGTTTATTGCGTCTTCGCCATGACTATGGATAATGGTGGCGGCCTGGTCACTCTTAAGGACCAGCTTAATGAGGATGCTTTTATAGAATTGAACCCGCTGAGTAATAGTGACTACCAGCGTTTATGCTCTGTAATTATCGATTTGTATCGCCTAGCCTATCCCAGCTTTAGTTGTGACGATAAAGCGGCCAACTATATGGGACAAGTAGTTTACACGGCTATGGAGCGGGGAGCTATCAATGGCTCTCGTCAGTTGTTGCGTTGTATTTTAGAACTATTGGATTATTCGCGTTTGTGTCGCGAAGATATAGGTGCTTATGTCCATGAAATGATGGAGCATATTAAGCTTGGGGCCGCCGCCAATAGCGTGCCAGCTCAGCCCGAAAGTAGGGCTAAAAATGCCACTGAGGACGACGAAACTGATATTGGCGAAGCTGATAGTGAAGCTGGCAATTCCTCTGCTGAATTAGACGACTATGGCGCAGAAGAGGAAATGGCTGACGATGATTACAATTTCTAAAGCTCACCTAGAGCGAAATATCTGCGAAAAGAGGAGTTTAAACTATGTTTTTCCCCAACAGTAAAGTTTCTCTTCCCCAAAGTTTAGCGAGGGAAATAATTGACTGTATGGGGGAAAATGGCCAGCCACCAGAGCGCGGCTTAGAATTTGTTACTGTAGGTTTAACTCCTTACTTGGAAATTATAGAAAAAGAGTATTTGCAACGCTTGCTGGGCCAGGCTGGCGGATCGGCTTTCCGCTTGGTACAAGGTAGCTATGGAGCAGGTAAAACCCACTTTTTAGGATGTATACGCTCAATAGCTCAACGCTTGGGCTTTTTGACTTGCTCGGTAAATTTATCTCCAACCGAATGTCCATATGAAGATGCCTTGCGTGTCTATAAGGCAACTTTTGCCAATATTGCTCTACATTTAGACAAAAAAGACCAAGCGGACGAAGATGAACCCTGCGGCCAGATAGCCGGTTTTACTAACATTTTACGCTTGGCATCTCGTGGACAGCTTCCTTTTGCCTTTTCGGGTAAATTGGAGGATGTGCCAGTAGAAAATTATACCTTTAGACGGGTTTGTCAGCGCTTTATTTCTGCTTGTCGTTCCGGCGACGAAGAGGAAGAACTGGTGTTGGATCGCTGGCTAGCTGGAGATGCCGGGTTTGATAGAGACATTTTGCGCAACTTTGGAGTCTTTGACGATATCGCTTCTGACAACGCTTTTCCAGTCATGCGCTCTATGGTAAGTATTTTGATCGCTTTAGGTTTTCCCGGAGTAATTTTCCTTTTCGATGAAGTCGATATGCATATCTCCAGCGTCTCACAGCGTCATTTACAAGCTATTGGCGACAATTTGCGTCAGCTGATCGACTTATGTGCCAGCTCTAGGTTGCCTAAAGTTATGTTCTTCTATGCTGTGCCTCCGGAATTTATGAGCTTAAATGTAACTTCTTATCCAGCCTTGCAGCAGCGTTTGGAGCGTCCTTTGCATATGTCTAAGTCTAGTCCCCAATCTGTGGTGATCGATTTGGAAAGAGCGATGGATGATGGCACTTTCTTCAAAACTTTAGGCCAAAAATTGGCTGATGTAGCTGTTATTGCCTGGGACTGGCAAGATTTTGATACTGATCGCTGCCGAGCGGATTTAAATACTTTTGCTGACTTTATGCTGGAGCATGTCTTTACGGGCGGATATCGCATGTTTGTTAAGTTTTGGATTGCCCTTTTGCATAATTGGTATGAAAACGGACAAGCTCCGCTTAATGAAGATATTTTGCAAAAAATGCTTTAGCCTACAGTGCATCTGACGGAAAATAAATATGGATTCTGCTACTGCTTTATATAGAGCTAAATGTCGCCGTATGCTCGAACGGCTCAATCGAGTTAAAGGTGCCTTTTACGGCGGTTTTTACAAGCCGCGTCAAATCCAATTCGATGCTATTGAGCCTATTATGCAAGGGCGTAATGTTGTACTCAGCTCGTGTACCGCTTCAGGAAAAACTGAAGCTTATTTGGCGCCTTTAACTGAGCGTTGGCTAGAGCCTATGCGGGCTGGAAAGCTGTGCATTTTGATTATTTGCCCCACTAGAGCTTTGGCTAACGATTTAGTTAAGCGCATTTCTGTGCCTTTAAATCGTTGTTCAGTTAGCGTCTTACTGCGCACAGGCGACCATCCCAATCCTCTCAGAGATAAAAAAGTTGGCGTTTTAGTTACTACTTTAGAATCTCTCGATTCTTTGCTCTGCCGTTGGGCTGTGCAACTTCTTGACGTAAAAGCTATTGTCTTCGAAGAATTGCATGTCGCTGAAGGAACGGCGCGAGGAGATCAACTGGCCGTTTTGGCTGAACGTTTGGATGTTTTACTACATTGTGCTAAAGCTAAGCAAATTTCCGGAACTTTAGGTAATTTGGGGCTGAGCCTTCAGCGCTTGGCGGTAACTGCTACTCCAGGAAACGCCGAAGTTATCAATCAAAAATATTTAGCTGGCCGGGCTGTTATTGTAGAAAACAAACAAGGCGTCAATTTTGAAGTAGATTACTGCCGTCCTTACGATGATGAAACAATCGATTCTACCGATGCTAAACAAGCTAGAGCTATAGCTTTTTTGCGAGCTTGTATAAAGTATTGCCGCCAAAATGATTGCCAGAAAATGCTAGTGTTTGTGCGCTCTCGAGCTGAAGCGGAACTTTTGGCTTCAGCTAAAGGTTATCTTTCTGATAATCCCTTTGGCAAGGCCGTTTTCTCTCACCATAGTAGCTTGGGCACCGAGCAACGCGAAAAGGTAGAAAAAAACTTTGCTTCTTACCAAAAGGCTATTTGTTTTGCTACTTCCACTTTGGAAGTAGGCATAGATATAGGCGATGTTGACGCTGTAGCTCTAACTATACCTCCTATGGATGTAAATGCTTTTTTACAACGAGTAGGTCGCAGCGGTAGGCGTGGACAGACTCCTCGAGTGCTTTGTCTTTACGAAAATAATTTTGAAAAAGCTCAATACGAGCATTTGGTAAAGGCCGCCAGAGCAGGGGAGCTTTTTAGCGATCACCCGCCTTTTTTAAGTTCGGTATTGATACAACAAGCGGTCTCTCTTGTCTGCCAGAGCGCCTCCGACATGATTAACAAGTCTTCTTTACGTGACCGCTTACCAGCTTATTTGCGTTCTGCTTATACTGAAGATATTTGTGAAAAAATTCTGCAAGGAGCCGTGCAAAGCGATTGGCTTAAGGTTCGCCGTCAAGGTGGTTACTCGCGTTCTGAAAAACTGAAAGAGGCTTTTGAAAAGGGAGAAATCCATCACAATATATCTCACACTGTGGCTGGTCGTGGCAAAGTAAGCGTTGTTGATAAAAATGCCAATCGCATAATCGGTACTCTTTCTGGAAATTGTACTTTGTTGGTCGGTGATTTTTTCTATTTCAGTGGCACCAGCTATAGAGTCATCAGTGCTCCTAAGGACGGAAAAATTTTTGTCTGTCCGGATCGCAGTGTCGATCGTTCCAAATTGCGTCGCTGTGACTTTGAGGCTTCAGGATTGCCAAAGGTTTCAGAACTTTGGGCTGCAGATCTGGCCAATGTCTTAGAGATACCTACTGAGCGCTCTTGTTATACTCTTTACGGAGCCGATTCTACGGTATGTTCCCATTTTATGGGGACAATAGGAGGCATATTTTTAAAAGTCTTCTTTGAGCATTTTGGCTACAACGATGCCAAAGCCAATGCCTATGTAATTACATGCACTAATTTAGAAGAAGTTAGAGCTTTGGCTATGAGTTCTGGAGCTTTGAAAATAATTATTCGCCAAAATATCGGATCTTTGGCGCAAAAGTTAGACCTAGGCCCTTGGAGTTCATGCCTTCCAGATGAACTTTTGGAACAAGAAGTTCTCAAAGTTGCCGAGCATATCCGGCTATTTAAACATATGCAGCAATTCAGCAACTTAATTCCTGCCGAAGCTGCTCAGTCTGCTTGGCTGTGTGAGGCTGCAGAAATTTCTGCCTCTTAGCCTATAGCCTTCTTAAGCGAAAAACTCTTGGCGGCAGGACAAAGAAGTGCGGGGACAAAATTAAAACAGCATCTGTTTTTATAACGTTTGGCGTCTTTGTGACTGCTGCGAGGTTTGAAGTGAAGATTCTGTTTTTGGCCGCCGAGGCCGTTCCCTACGTAAAAGTTGGCGGATTGGGTGATGTCGCCGGTGCTTTACCTAAAGCTCTGCGCAATTTAGGACACGATGTGCGCCTTATGATGCCACGCTACGGCTTGCTTGATCCCAGTAAGCTCGGTCTGTGCAAATGTCTAGATAATTTTGACGTAAAGATGGACTGGCGCGTAGAACAGTGTCAGTTGTGGGTTAGCAAAACCAACGATTATTTTATTGAAAATCAGTATTTCTTTGGATCGCGTTTCCAAGTTTATGGTTGTGGTGATGAGGTAGAGCAATTTGTGCTCTTCTGTCGAGCTGCCCTGGAGGCTTGCCGCTTGGAAGGTTGGCAGCCGGATATAATCCATGCTCACGATTGGCATACTGCAGCCGCTATTCGTTTGGCTTGGGCAGCTGAAAATCGTCCCGGCTTAGTCTTTACAATTCACAATATGGCCCACCAGGGCAACCAACGTCCCGATGGTTGGCCTCTTTTGGGAGTTTACGATGGTCATATCCAGATGAACCTGATGGAGCAAGCCATCTGGTGCGCCGATAAAGTGACTACAGTTAGCCCGAACTATGCTAAAGAAATTTGCACTCCTCAATACGGTTTTGGTTTAGATGGTTTGCTGCGCACTAAAGGTACCGATTTGGTCGGTATCGTCAACGGTATAGATGTTGACAGCTACGATCCTTCCGTAGATTCCAAAATTTGTGCTCGCTACAAAGCTGGAGAGTTTAACGGTAAACGCCTTTGCAAACGCGACATTTTACGTGAGTATGGTCTGACCGATGAAGAAGCTCCTTTGGTAGGTATCGTCTCTCGCTTAGATTTCCAAAAGGGTATCGATCTCGTTTTGCAATCTATCGATGATATTATCCACTATTCCGACTTGCGAGTTATTATTTTGGGCAGCGGCAATCAGGCCCTCGAAGACGGAGTGAGAAATGCTATCGCTAGGCATCCCGGACGAGTTGGAGGATATATCGGCTTCGATCCTACCAGAGCTCGCAAAATTTATGCTGGTTGCGATATGTTCCTCATGCCCAGTCTCTTTGAGCCTTGCGGCTTAAGCCAAATGATCGCTATGCGCTACGGTACTTTGCCTATAGCCAGAGAGACTGGTGGTTTGGCTGATACAATTAAAGACAACTACTATGGCGATGGTACTGGATATTTGTTCCGCCAGTATACTTGTGACGACATGCTGACCGCTTTCGGACGTGCTCTGGAACACTATTTATATCGCCCCGAGCTTTGGTACCGTACACAAATTAGGGCTATGAACACCGACTTTAGCTGGAATAAGTCTGCCAAAGCTTATGCTGAACTTTATCGCTCGGCTTGCCGACAAGGAAAGTAAAAAAATACTTTATTTTAGCTTCTGTCAGCTAATTTTTGCGGCAAGTTTGCTAAAATATCGGTATTAAGGTCAAAGCCGAATGGACTACTGAAAAGGCGCCATTCGGCTGAAGGACCCAAGCATATGGCTGTATCAAACAAAAATATCCCTGCCGAAATCGTCTGGGAAAACGTCAAAGAAAGGGCTCAACTATGACTATGAATTCAGCGGCTCCCGTCAGCAGTGCCAACCGCCGTTCGGCTATAGATACTGACGCTTTGCTGCGCTGCGCTGCTGGTATGCAAGCTTCTGACGTACATCTGAAAGCTGGCATGCCTCCAACGGTACGTTTATATGGCGAATTAGTGCCTATGCCAGGTTTCTCGGCTTTGAGCGCTCTTGACGTTCGTGATGCCATCACTTCATTTTTAGATGATAAAAGGCGCAAAGAGTGGGAGCTCAGCTTAGAGCTGGATACTGCTGTTGATGCTCCCGGAATTGGTCGTTTCCGCCTAAATGCTTATTTCGATCGTTTAGGGCCGGCGGCCGCTTTGCGTTTGATTCCTTCCCATATTCCTAGTTTCGATGAAATAGGTTTGGATATTGGCCTTAAAGATAAGCTTTTGCCAAACTCTGGCTTGGTGCTGGTTACAGGAGCAACTGGAGTTGGCAAGTCTACCACTTTGGCTACCCTTTTAGATACTGTACTTCGAGAGAGAGCTGTTCATGTTTTAACTTTAGAAGCTCCCATCGAGTTCATTTTGGAACCGCATCGCGGTATGGTCAGCCAACGTGAAGTAGGCAAACATACCAATTCTTTTGAAATTGCCTGTAATAGTGGTTTGCGTCAAGATCCCGATGTTATTATGATCGGAGAATTGCGCGACGCTGCTTCCATTGAAATGGCTCTAACTATAGCTGAAACTGGCCATTTAGTTTTAGCCAGTTTGCATAGCCCTGACGCTACTGGCACTATAGAGCGCATTTTAGGAGCCATTCCTGCTGAAAGACAGCCGCAAGCGCGTACTCAGTTGGCTAGTTGCTTAAAGGCAATTATTTCCCAAAAGCTTATTTCCCGTACCGATCACAATGGTCGCATCGCGGCTCGTGAAATTATGCTTAGCATTCCGGCTATTTCCGCGCTTATTCGTGATGGTAAAGTACATCAAATTTACTCTACTATCGAAATGAATGGTGAGTTGGGCATGTGTACTATGGAGTATTCTTTAAGCCGCTTGATTGAAGCCGGTTTAATTAGCTATGATGACGCTTTAATTAATGCTGGTCGTCCCGACAACTTGCGTCCTTTCGCCGATGAAAGTCTTAAAGGTAGAAAGAAACGCACTCGTTAGGTAACTTTTTTGTTTAGTTTAAGGACGCTTTGATTGAGCAATGCGTCCTTTTTAGTTAAACTTCATTGGAGGGAATGATGAGCAAATATGCTTGGGCTAAACAGTTTATTTGTGTCGGTTTAACCCTTTCTTGTTGTATGTGGGCTGATATAGCTCAAGCTTCTCCCGTAGAAGCCGAAAGCGCTTCTCAAAGTGCCATTTGCGCCAATAATGGAGCTGTCCAACAGCAACAGTCCGAATTGCTGATTGCGGCCAAACGAAATGGCTCGCTTAAAGATTGGCAAATAAGCGCTTCTGAACGCCAATTGCTGCCAGGAGCGCCTGTGCAAAAGCGTACGCTCACCATTTTACATGTCAATGATGTACACGGCAGCGTCGATCCAGGCATCGATCCTAAAATTGACAAAAAATCAAAAGTCGGCGGCTTAGCCTGGTTGGCTACTTTAATTAAGCAAGTTAGAGCCCAAGACCCTAAAGCTACTTTGCTTCTTAATGGTGGCGATTTGGCTGAAGGAAGTATGCTCTCTTATATGAGTCGTGGAGTTGGCTATTGTAAAGCTTTGCACAATTTGAAATTTGATGCCGTGGCTTTAGGCAATCACGATTTCGCTTGGGGACAAGAAGCTTTGGCTAATATGTTGAAAGCTCTCGATTCTCCAGTTTTGGCAGCCAATATTCAGTATCTATCTAGCGGTATGCCTCTTAAAGGTTCTCAGCCTTATCGTATTATCGAAGTTGAGGGTATAAAAGTAGGTATTTTAGGCTTAGATACTCCGGATATAAAACATTTTATCGCCAAGCATAAGCTTAACGATTTAGTATTTCGTAAATCGGCCAAAACGGTTAAGTATTATTTGCCTATTATGCGTGAAGCTGGGGCCGATTTGGTTGTTGTTCTTTCCCATATAGGCTATGAAAATGATTTGAATCTGGCCAATAAAGTTCCAGGTATAGATCTTATAGTTGGCGGTCATTCCCATACAGTTTTACCCGAAGGTCAAATGGCAGGCAAAACTTTGATTACTCAAGCAGGTTTTGCTGCTAAATATTTGGGAGAAATTAAGCTCAATTTAGAAGGACAGCCTGGCCATTGGCGTCTAGTAGAGGTTAAATCTAAGCTTATTCCGGTAATTTGCGATCAACTTAAGCCCGATCCTGAAGTAGAAAAAATCCTTAAGCCTTACCGTCAAGAAACTGATCGTATTGGCAGTCAAATTGTCGCCCAAACTACCGAAGAAGTGTTTTTCGCTCACCGCGAAGCTGCCAAATTAAACCAGATTCACGCCGACTCTATTTTAGAAGCGGCTCGTACTCAAAGTGCTACTCAAAAAGGCTTCGATTCTCCGGGAAAGGAAAAGCCTCTATTCGGTATTTGCAATTCTCGCTCTTTGCGTGGCAGCTTACCCGCTGGTAAAGTTACCTACCGCGACGTCTATTCGGCTTTACCTTTTACTGAAGAAAATTATGTGACCATGAAAGTTACCGGTCAAATGGTTTTAGATGAAATTGAAGACGACTTGCGCGACAAAGCTACTGAATTGGCCGTACCTTGCAACTTGCAATATAGTTACGATCCCAAGCGCCCAGAAGGTAGCCGAGTGGTCGAAATTAGTTGGGGTAATGGACAAAAGCTCGACCCTAAAGCTGAATATGTAATTGTCAGCAACGAAACTATGTCTCGCAAAGCTGCTTTCAAAAATGCCAAAGATAAACGCGTGCTGGGGCCGGTCCAGCCTCTCTTCTTTGAAGCGGTCAAGAAAAGTTCACCTTTAAGCAACAATGCCGACGAAAGAGTAAAACGTCTCTAATTTATTTGTGGCAATTTGAAAAGCGGTTCCAGTTGATCATAATTAGATTAAGCTGGAGCCGTTTTTTTTCTTTTTTTACTCTTTATGCCTTAACAAACTCCTAAAAGCAGGAGAAAAATATCTAAAGTGCAAACAACTAGCTATTTCCGCGCTTTAAATAGTGGAAGAAATTTGCTCTGGCACACCGTTTCCACTCTTGTTGCCTATAGAGTCGGTTTGGCAGAGATAGGAAGGTTTTGTTTATGAAGATCCTGTTAGCTGATAAAATCAATCCCGTTGCCATTGAGGCTTTCAAAGCCATTGAAGGCGCTGAGGTTATCAATAACCCCGCTCTCACCGCTGATGAGTTGCCTGAGCATATCGCCGGTATTGATGTATTAGTCGTTCGCTCAACCAAAGTTACTAAGGCTACTTTCGAGGCTGCCGACAAGCTGGGATTGGTAATTCGTGCTGGTAGTGGCGTGAACACTATCGATGTAGCTTGTGCTACCGAGCACAATGTGCGCGTAGTCAATTGCCCCGGCAAGAACTCCGTAGCCGTAGCCGAGCTGGCCATGGGCTTGATCCTTTCCTTAGAGCGTCGTATCCCCGACTGTGTGGCTCAGCTTCGCGTCGGCAAGTGGAATAAAAAAGAGTTCGGCAAGGCCCAGGGTCTGAAAGGCAAGACCGTAGGTTTAATTGGCACCGGTATGATCGGCCGTGAGCTTATTAAGCGCTTGCGTGGTTTCGATGTAGATATTTGCGCTTATGATGTTTGCTTAACTCCCGAATTGGCTAAAGAGCTCGGCGTTGAGCGTTGCGAAACTTTGCTCGATTTGGCTGCTAAGGCTGATATCGTTTCTATTCACGTGCCTTTGCTCGATTCTACCCGCAAGATGGTTGGTGAAGAGTTCTTCAAGGCTATGAAACCCGGCGCCATTTTGATTAACACTTCTCGCGCCGATATCGTTGATAATGACGCTCTCTTAAAAGCTTTGGATGAAAAAGGTTTGCGTTGTGGCTTAGATGTATTGCCTAACGAGCCTGGTACAGCCGTAGCTGAATTCGATTGCGCTTTGGCTAAGCATCCTAATTGCTACGCTTCTCACCACATCGGTGCTTCTACTGAGCAATCTGAGTTGGCCACCGGTTTGGAAGCTGCTCGCTTGGCTAAAATTTATGCCGAAGGTAAAGAGCCCGTTCCCAATTGTGTAAATCCTGTAAAGGCTTAGTTCCGTTTTTTTCAGCTTTCTAAGCTATTTTAGGTAATTACTGCGGAGCCTCAGTCTTCTTCAGCCTGTTTTGTGTCAGGTCTGGGGGAGGATTGCGGGCTCCGTTGGTATAATAAACGGAAAAAATTCCCAGCCTTTAGGTGCGGAGAATCGTCTGTATAAGACAGTCCCACAACAAAAGTGAGGTCGCAAGGAAGATATGTCGCTACGCATTCCCAAAGAACGCAAGCAAGTTCTTATCTACACCAAAAATCATCGTATTGAAGGTGAAATCTATTTGGTCGCCGACTCTAAAGTAGCCGACGAACTCAACGTTCGTGCTCGCGAGTTTATTGCTGTTACCAATGCTCAGATTTACAGTACGCATGGCGATACGCTTCTGCATACTTCAGACTTCGTCACAGTTAGCAAGCACGCTATCGAAGTTCTGATCGAACAGGATATGAGTGCCGAGTAAGTATCTTCTTTCGGTCTATTTTGTTGTCGGGATGAGGATTTTTTTATCCTCATTCCTTTTTGGGTTTTAAAACGATTTTTAGAGGTTTCTTATATGCCTATTTATGTTTATCGCTGTTCCAATTGTCATAAAGAAGTAGAGGAGCTGCAGCATGTCAGCGATCCTCCTTTGACTACATGTCCCAGTTGCGGCACCGAGACTATGCACAAAGTAATTTCCAATGTGGGAATTATCTTTAAAGGCAGCGGTTTCTATGTTACTGATAATCCTCACAGCAGCACAGGTGAGGGCACACATCATCATACTTCCGAAGATAACTCTGCTTCCGAAAATAGTAGTAAAACTTCCAAAACTGAGACAGCTAAAGAAGCAGCTCCCGCTACTGAAGGGAAGAACCAAAGCGGAACCGAAGCAAAGAAGGATGATTCCGGTAATAAGGTGGCGTAGTTAGACTATGAAATTGGGCTTAGAGGATATAATTTCTCTTTTGGTTGATAACGTCAACGCGTTGGGGGTAAAAGACGTCTCTATCGCTTTGGAAGGACATAAAGACGCTTATGCTTTCAGAATTAAAGCGCATAATGCTAGCATTACTTCCGGTTCTTTAGAGGGTGTTCGCGTAGACGATCTGGACATAAAAGTAAGCGATATTAAACTTGGGCTTACTCCCAAACAAATGCTGGAGCAAGCTCAGATTCGCGTAGATCGTTTAGTCGTTCAGGCCAATGCCGATTTAATTAATTCTCTCTTAACCAGCCCAACTGTTTTGGCCGAACTGAAGCGCAACGCTCCTGTAGAAATTAGAGGTTTACGCTTAGTTTTTGATGATGAAATGGTCACCATTAGAGGTGAAGTTCGCAAGATTATCAACTTCCCATTTTCTATCGAATTGCGTTTCAGTCCCACTGCCGATAATGGTTTAAAGATTGTCTTTGAAAATTTCTGGGCTGCCGATATGTTGCCTTTGCCAGGCAAGATCAGACGTTTGATTATGTCTACTATATTACGATCAATCCTTGGTCTAAGATACCTTTCAATTTGGATGCCAAATTTACTCGCTTTGGAGTAAAAGGTAAACACTTTGTGTTAGAACTAGGCCCCAACGCCGAGTATAACAAGCCTGCTACGCCTCAAGTTGCCAAGCAGCCGGTAGCTCCCCAAGTTGAACCTACTCAAGATGGAGCAGAGGAGATTATGCCTTTGCCTTCTTATTGGTAAGTTTGGCTGTATCCATCTAGTTTAAAGCAAAAAGAGAGCGGCTCTTTTGAGAGCCGCTCTCTTTTGCTTTATAAATGCGATATTTTTTCTATTTACTTAGCTTCAGCACGGCGTATAGTTAGAATGCGTCCGCAACTTTCACAGAACGTAAGTCGATCCTGAAAGACTTCGTTTATCTTGGGTTCCGGTACACGAGCTCGACAAACTTTACAAGCTCGATTTTCTAAAAATGAAACAGCCAAGCCGCCTTTACTTTTATATAAATTGTTATAAGCGTAAAGAGCGTCTTTGGGTAAATTGGCCAATAATTGCGGGCGTTTAGCTTGTAAGCTTACAATTTGAGCCTGGCATTTTTCGATCTTGCGTTGCAAATAGGCGTCATACTGTCTGGCGTCGCGCTCTTGGGGCTCTAGCTCTTGGCTTTGTTTAGCTGTTAGTGTTTGTAAATGGTCAATTTCTTCCAAATTGACAAGGATAATTTCCGCTAAGGGAGCCAATTTTAGCTCAGTTTCTTGTAATTCTTTTTCAGTATCTTTGAGCTCTTTGATGTTGCAAGTAGTGCCGCTGTAGAGTTTATCATGAAGCTTTTTAGCTTTGATGTGTAATTTCTCTTCTTGAGCTGAAAGTTGTTCCGTTTCTTGTTGCAACTGGGCCAACTTTTGCTCTGCGGCTGCTTTTGCTTGTTGTAACTTTTTTAAAGGCTCCCATTTTGTGGGCGAGGCTTTTATGGCAGCAATTTCTCGGCCCAATTTGGCAATTTTCGTATCCAGATCTTGAACTAAGGTAAGTGCGCTACTTAAAAACATAAAAGCCTCCCGTATTAGGTAAAAATTATATTTTAGGGAGCAATGGCTGTAGGAGAAAGTATACCTACATAATCTAAGTTACGATAGTGCTCTTCGTAATCCATGCCAAAGCCCACGATAAAGCGGTCAGGAATGGTAAAACCTAAGTATTTTACGTTTATTTCGATTTTGCGGCGGGCCGGTTTACTGACCAAACAGCATACTTCTAAGCTGGCCGGTTCACGTAATTTTAAGGTGTTAAGCAAGTAGTGAAGAGTTAAACCGGTATCTACAATGTCTTCCACTACCAAAACGTGACGTCCCTTCAGTGGTTCTTCCACATCTTTCTGGAAGCGGACTACTCCTGTTGAGGATGTGCCGCCCTCATAAGAAGATACAGCTACAAAGTCAATCACTATAGGCACAGTAATGTGTTTAATTAAAGCGGCCATGAAAGGCATAGCGCCTTTCAATACTCCTATAATGACCAAGCTTTGACCAGCATAGTCCTGGGAAATTTGCTTTCCCAAACTCTCAATTCGTTTATAAATATCGTCGGTAGATATCAATACTTTGTCAATATTTTTGGCTAAAGGATGGACAGCTTGGGCAGCTGAACCGTTTTGTTTATGCGTTAAACTCATTGCGTTGTAGCAACCTTTCTTTTTTCGTACAAATTAACTAAGAAAAATATAAGACTATTATAGTTTCGGCAGCTGTTAAAATGCCTCCGGCAAAGATAGCTTGGCGAAAACGCGCAGAAAAATTATTTTGAAAGCTGCTCATTAAAAGCATAATAGCAACTTCTATCAATAATATAATGTAGGTTTTGTCAAGAGTCAGATTAAGACGTGGCAAATGCTCTGGCCATAAAAAAGCCAAAGCTAAAGTGATCATAATCACAAAAAATAAAAGAATAGAAGCTAAAGTAATGGCCGCTGTTACATAATCTACTTGCGGCTCTTGCAGCTCTTGAGAAGCGGCACGTTTTGGAGTAATGTGCAGCAATTTACCTCTAACAGGTCTCTCTTTAAGAACTGGTTTCTCTCCGGAGGCACTTTTATATTCGTTGCTGCTATGGATAAGGGTATGTCTGCCGCCTACTTTGGGAATAGAGCCAGATGATGAGGGGAGAGCAGTCAACATAGTATGAGAATAAACTACTCCTCCGTCATTGATAGACGAACTACTTATAGTATGGATACCTAATGCTCTCTGTTCGTCACTTAAAGTGACTACAGGAAAATGAGGCTCTGGAGCTATAGAATCGCTATCTTGAATATTCTCTGAGCTGGAGGAAGCAGAGGAAAGCGAAGTTGAGCCTTCGGCGGAATTGCTCGGTTGTGAAGCCGATTCAGAAACAGCTCCGGAAAGTGACACATCTGAATTTATTGAGCTTCCTGAATTGGTAGTATTTGCCTTTTTACTAGGTAAAAGTGAAATTTTTGCTTTGGGATCTGGAACGGCTGGCAATTCGTTGTCTGAATCGGAAGCAAAGCTCTGAGATTTTTTGCTTAGAGTTTTTACCGCTTTAAGAATCCGTTTTTGAGGATCTTCTTGAGCAGAACCAGGAATGGCTTTTAAATGGGCAGCTGGAGCAGGCAAGTTTATCTCCGAAGAACTTTCCACTTGCTGTTTTCGCTCAAAAGCTGATACGTAACGTTTGGTATGAGCTTCCGAACTTGCCGAAGATCCGGATAATGTTTTTCTTCGATCAGAAGAGCTGCCCATTATTTATATAAGCCTCGTTCTTTGTTTTTTTTTGCAAAATATAGTTTTGGGCTCAGAACGGATAAATGTTCTGAACCCAAAAACTGCCTTTTTAGGTGACTGAGCTATAAGCTGCTTGTCTTAATTGTCAGCCTTTGTCTTCTGTTCTTCGGAAGCAGGCTCAGACGAAGAAAGCTTTTCCTGGCCAACTTCTTCGGAAGCTGAAGAATTGTCAGCCTTACTCAAATCGACACATTCTCTCTCTTGCTCTTCCTTCTTGAGAATGTCTCGGGCGGAAGGGCCTAAGAGTTCATCTAACTCCGCTGCTTCTAAGAGCTCTTTTTCCATGAGTAAGTCGGTGAGTTTGTCTAAATCTTGGCGATGATCCTGCAAAATGTTGCGGGCTCTCTCATAAGATTCAGTCAGAATGCGACGTACTTCATTGTCTATAGCTTGAGAAGTATTCTCTGAGTAGTTGCGGTGCTCGCTTATATCACGTCCTAAGAAGACTTGACTTTGCTTGTGACCGTAGTTGACCGGACCAATAGTATCGCTCATACCAAAGCGGCAAACCATATCGCGAGCGATTTCTGTAGCTCTTTCAATGTCATTGGACGCACCAGTAGTAATTTCACCAAAGACAACTTCTTCAGCTACGCGACCACCCATAAATACAGCTAAACTAGCCAGCATTTCGGAGCGAGTCTTGTTGTATCGATCTTGATCGGGCACCAGAGAAGTAACACCCAAAGCTTGACCTCTTGGCAAAATAGTAATCTTGCGCACTGGGTCAGCTTGAGGAATGGCTCTGGCTACTAAAGCATGGCCACCTTCATGGTAAGCTGTGACGCGGCGATCTTTTTCGGAAATAATTCTGCTCTTGCGCTCGGGGCCCATCATGACACGGTCGATAGCTTCGGTGCAATCGGCCATAGTAATGACGTCTTCTTTGCGTCGAGCAGCCAATAAGGCGGCTTCGTTGAGCAAGTTCTCTAAATCGGCTCCGGAAAAACCGGGAGTGCGCTGAGCCAATTCGCGCAAATCGACATGCTCATCCAGTGGCTTACCCCGACTGTGAACTTTAAGTATAGCGGTACGGCCGGCAATATCGGGACGGTCAACAATTACTTGGCGATCGAAACGTCCGGGACGCAATAAAGCTGGATCGAGTACGTCTGGGCGGTTGGTGGCTGCCAAAACAATAACCGGCGAAGAATTGGGCGTGCTGTCAAAGCCGTCCATTTCCACCAAAAGCTGGTTTAAGGTTTGCTCTCTCTCATCATGGCCGCCTCCCAAGCCGGTACCGCGTTGACGACCCACAGCGTCAATTTCGTCCATAAAGACGATACAAGGAGCGGTCTTCTTAGCTTGCTCAAATAAGTCACGAACACGGGAAGCACCTACGCCGACAAACATTTCCACAAAGTCGGAACCGCTTATATAGTAGAAAGGAACTCCGGCTTCACCGGCTACAGCTCGGCCCAATAAGGTTTTTCCTGTACCGGGACTACCCAAAAGCAAGACGCCTTTGGGAATGCGAGCGCCCAGAGCCTTATATTTGGCGGGGTACTTTAAGTAGTCGACGATTTCTTCCAATTCTTCTTTGGCTTCTTCTACGCCAGCTACATCATCAAAAGTAACGGTGATCTTATCGCTGGTGACAGCCTTATGCTTAGAACGACCGAATCCGAATCCTTGATTGGCTCCGGAAGCTTGGCGACTGATCATAATAAAGAAGAAGACCAGAATAACCAGGGGCAGGACGTTAAAGATAATCATCCACCAATCGCCCCAGCTGTCATCTTCGATAGATACTTTTACTTTGTGTTTCAAAAGCAACTCTTCCGGAGAAGGGGTGACGGCAGAGCGGAAGGTCGTTTTGAATTCGCTAAAAGTGCGATTAGCTGCTGCCAAAGCTGGATCGGAAGCCAGCTGTGGAGAGGCAAATTTGCCTTCTATAACGTCTCCGCGGATAGTTACAGAAGCTACTTTATTGCTGGTGACAGCGTCTATGAACTCACTGAACTTAAGATTTTCAGAAGCTCCGGAGCCGCCCATATAATCAAGAACCAGCAGAATAATTCCGCCTAAAATAAGAAATATGAGTAACTGTCTGAGGTATTTAGACAAAATGTGTATCCTTTGGAATTGTCAGGGCTGAATCCACCGTAAAGTTCAGCCTCAATAACTGAGCATGTGGCTTAATGATTCCACACGCCTTGGTATACTAACCTAAAAGCAGTACCTCTGGCAAGAAGAACAAAGGTTAGTATACGGTGGAAGGTGGCTACTTTTTATCTGTATCGGTAATGGTTAACTCCGACAGATAAGGCAAGTTGCGATAAAGTTGCTTGTAATCTAAACCATAGCCTACCACAAATTGGTTGTCCAAAGAGAAACCTACATAATCGGCTTTTACTTCGGTCTTGTGTCTGTGGGGACGATCGAACATAGTGACAATCTTTATGCTTTCCGGATCGCGCAAAGACAGAGTTTTTACCAAATAGCTGAGGGTTTCTCCCTCGTTGATAATATCCTCGACGATAAGGATTTTGCGACCTTCCACTAAGCTGTCTAAATCTTTCAAAAGGCGAACATGGTTCGTTTCTTTGTCGCGAGTTACGCTTAAAAAATCAAAAGTTACGTCTAAAGTTAAATAACGTGAAAGATCTGCCAAAAAAGGAACAGCTCCGCGCAATACGGCTAATAAGTGCACAGATTGACCTTCATAGTCGCGGCTAATTTGAGCGGCTAGTTCTTTGACTCTGTCTTGAATTTGAGTTTCGGAAAAAATAACTTGGCCAAGTTGAACTTGGTTGAGTGTTTCAGGAGAATGCGACATCGCTGATACCCTTTCTTATATAGGTGATGCTTGTATACTGATAACTTTGGTTTGGCCTGGCTTAGCCAAAAAGGTTTGGTCGGCTTTTAGGCCCACTACCCATATTAGGTGCGGTCCGCAACAAAGTAGCGGCAGCAAATCCCGCTCATTTTGAGGTACCTGGCAGCCCAGTAAATATTTCTTCAATTTTTGAGTTCCTTGGCCTCCAGCCGGGAAAAAACGATCGCCCGGCAGACGGGAACGGACTGACAGAGAGCGGTTTTTACCAAGTTCAGCCAAAAAATGCTCAGGATCGATCCAAATTTTCAAAGGCTCTGGACGCTGACTAATTGGTTCAGCCTTAAAGGTTAGTTTCATATGGCGTAATGGAAATAGTAACTCCAAAGTAGAAGATGACTCCACTTTAGCTGTTTCACTTTTGAGAGCTGAAGCCGAAAATTTGTGCAAAATATCTATCTGGGTGACGGAAAGCTCCACCGTTTGAATGGGCAATTCCTCTTTTAGTATCCCTTGAAAACTGTGGCTCGGTTCTAGCCAAAGGATATCTTGCTGCCAACGTACTTGCAAATTGTTTACCAAAGGTAGAAGTTTACTATTGGCCGCAGTTGTAAAAGCTTCCAAAGCGGCATAGTGACAGCTTTCTAAGGGCCAAACTTTATCGGCTTTGTTTGGTAAAGTGCTTAGCACTTTGTCTTGAGCTAGGCGCCAAAGGCGTTTGCGCAAAGCTACGGGCAAAGCTACTAGCCAATCGCGTTTGAAGCCTATACCTTGGGTATTTTGAGGCGTTTGCATAAAGGCTCTGTACTGGGCAAGAGGAGGCGGGGGAGAAGCATAGGCATAAATAGCCCCTTCAGCCCAAAGTTTTTCAACTTGCTGACGAAAATAATCTTCATCTTCTTGAGCACTTTGAGCTAAGCGCCCTAAAGAAGAAACAATGCGGCCATTCCACTTTTTTAGTAAAGGCAGTAACTCTAAGCGCACTTTGGTACGCGGAGCGTCAGCAATGTGGTTTGTAAAATCCTCACGCCAAGTTTGGCCCTTTTGACGCAAATATTGGCACAACTCCGCTTTAGTAAAAATAAGTAAAGGGCGCAGTAAGACAGCACCTTGGCGAAAGCTTTTAGCTCTAATGGCTCCCAGACCAGCTACTCCAGTGCCGTTTATTAAGCGCATAAGCACCGTTTCGGCTAAATCGTCGGCTGTGTGGGCGGTTAGTAAAAAAGGCAAATTGTATTTTTTTTGTATTTGCGCAAAAAAAGCATAGCGCTCGCTGCGGCCCGCTTCTTCTAAAGAAAGTCCTTTAGCAGCCGCAACTTTGTCTACAGCTACTACTTTAGATAAGCAAGTTATACCCAGGTTGTGACACAAAATTTCTGTCTGTCTTCTGTCTTCTCCAGATTCAGAGCGCAGCTGATGATCTAAATGAGCGGCGTAAATAGTTAAATCCAAACTTGTTTGCAATTCGTGCAAAAGGCAAAGCAAAGCGGTAGAATCGCTCCCACCGGAAACGGCGGCTAAACAGCGGCTGCCCTTGGGGAGCAATTGAGATAATTGCAAAAAATTTTCTAAACGGGTAGCGAGAGAAGACATGTCGGGAATACAAAAAAAGCCCAGATAATTCTGGGCCTTATTGGTGCCGGGGGCGAGAGTTGAACTCGCGACCAAAGGCTTATGAGTCCTCTGCTCTACCACTGAGCTACCCCGGCGGACGCGAGTATAATAACGATTGGAGACAACATTGTCAAGAGTATAGCACAAAAAAAGATAGAAAAAAGTGAAATAATCTAAGATGTGCCTCAACAAGAGAAACAAGGAAAAGCAGATCTTAATTGAAATAGGCTGGATTAGGTTCGTTGAAATAATTTTTGCAGGAGTCTCTATGAGCGGTTCTAATCGGGGTGCGTCTGTAATTTATTACGGAAAAGGCACCACTTACAATTTGGCATTTTTAGGTGCATTGGAGCGGGCTGGCTACAATTCCGGCGGAAGGGCTACCCTTTCTGCTGAAGGGTTGGGACAAAGCTTACATCCTGACGTAATAATTGTCGATTGTGCGGTGGCCGATTGGAGTAAAACGGTAGAATTTATAGCTCAGTTGCACCAAAATTCCAATTTGCCAGAATGTGCTCTTATAGCCATTGTCTCTTCTAAAGATGGTGAAGATGGAGAAGATCCCTGTGTCAAGCTGTTCGCTGCCGGAGCGTCTGATGTAATAGATGTAAATACAGATCCTGAAGTTTTAGTGGCCAGGATAGGAGTCGCTTTGCGTTCTTTTATGAAAGATATTCCTATACCTAAGGTTCGCTCTGCACGTTCCAAAGTAGAAGTGGTGGGAGTAGGTGACACTTTAGGACGCTATAAGTTGGAAGCAATTTTAGGCATAGGCGGCATGGGTGTAGTCTACAAAGCTATCGATACAGAGTTAGATAGAGAAGTAGCCGTAAAAATCTTGCCTGACGATGCCAATTTGGCCAAACATCATGTAGAACGGTTTTTGCGTGAAGCTGAAATTATGGCTCGTTTGAATATCCCTGAAACTGTACATATTTTTGATATTGGCAGTCAACCAGTCAACTATATAGTAATGGATCTAATTAAGGGACATGATTTGGAGCAACTGTTGCAAGAAAAATTGCTCAGTCCAGCCGAGATGGTGCGCATTGGCATAACGGTAGCCAAGGCCTTGCACAAAATTCACCAAGCCGGCATTGTGCACCGTGACTTAAAGCCTAGCAATATTTTTCTCGATCAAAAGGGCAGAGTGCGCTTACTCGATTTCGGTATTTCTAAATTGGTTGATGCTCCGGTTATGCTTACTATGCCGGGAAGCACTTTAGGAACGCCTGTTTATATGGCTCCTGAGCAATTCGATCTTTCCATTGGGGAAGTTAGTGCCCGCACCGATATATATGCTTTGGGATTGATTATTTACGAAGCCTTAGTCGGGCGTGTTCCTTTTAGAGAAGATGGCATTATGAATGTCATTAAAGAGATTGTTATGGGCAGTCCTATGTCTTTGCGCAAAGTGCGTCCTCAAGTAGATCCCCAACTCGATAAAATTGTTTTAAAAGCTACCTCCCGCAAGCCAGAGCAGCGCTTTCAAAATGCTTTGGAAATGGCTGAAGCTTTGGAACACTTAGACTTAAGTTTGCCTGATTATAGCGTCACCAAAGAAGGCCACGCTGAATAGGCGGAAGGTTCCATCAATTTTTTTACTATCGAACCGATTTTTTTTAGGATAGACAGACAATATGGAAGATGAAGTTACTTTAGAAGAGGAAAAAGCCGAGATTGAGGCTGTTTCTGTAGAAGAAGCTGCCCAAGACCATGCTAAGGCAAGTCAAACGAAAACTTCCGATAGCGAGAGTATAAGCTTGTGGGAATCGATAAAATTGCTTTTTATGGCTTCCCGTGCTTTTTGGATTGTCAACTTAGTAAGTTTTGGAGACGGTATCGCTTATTTTGGCGTTTTGACTTTGCTTACTAGATATTTGGGAACCGATCTAGCTATGGGAACGGCCCGAGCCGGTTTGGCAGTATCGCTCTTTACTGGTTTGGTTACTTTAGCCGTGGCCGGAGGAGGCTGGGTCGCCGATAAATTGGGAGTGCGTCGAGCTTTATTGGCTTCTTTAGGCGTAATTTTTATCGGTCGCGCTTTGTTAGCCTTTTGTCCTCACTTGGGAATTGGGGGTATGGCTTCTTTCTCTGCTGTAGCTGCCTTAGTTATTATGGCCTTAGGTTATGGCGTTTTAGAGCCGTCTATGTACAGCGGTGTCAAAGAATATACCGATCCGCGTACGGCAGCCATAAGCTTCAGTTTGCTTTATGCCATTATGAATTTGGGCATTGTGGCTTCCAATTTTATCAGCCCTTATTTAAGAACCGATTCTTCTTTTATCCAGTTGGGCGCTTTCAGTGTCAATGGCTTAGGTCTGGGCATTGAGGGTGTGTATTGGGCTTGCGCTATTATTACTTTAATTATGTTTTTGGGCGTATTGTGCTTCCTAACTAGAAAAGTTGACGAGCATGATCGCTATGTAGCTCCTCAAGCCGAAAATGAAGCCACTGCTGAAGAAGTTCAGGAAGCGGAAGACGAGTCTGCTTCTTGGTGGGATCGCTTAGTCAAGCACTTAGGCCCCTTAGCTGACAAGCGCTTCCTCTTCTTTATTTTTATGCTCTTACCGGTACGTACTCTGTTTGCCCACCAGTGGCTGACAATTCCCGATTATGTTTTCCGTTGCTACCCTCCAGAAGTGGCCAATAAGTTTGAATGGCTGACCGGTTTAAATCCTTTGGTCATTTGCGTATTTGTGCCTTTGTTTGCCGCTTTAACTCATAAAGTAAAAGTTATCGATATGATGCTTATCGGTACTTTTGTCAGTGCTGCCACCACCTTCTTACTGGTGCCCGGCCCCGATTTAACTCGTTTGGTGCTTTATGTAATCATCTTCTCTTTAGGTGAAGCTCTCTGGTCTTCGCGCTTTTTGGAATATGTGGCTGCTTTGGCTCCTTCCGGCAAAGTCGGTGCTTATATGGGACTGGCTGGCATACCTTGGTTCTTGGCTAAATTTACTACCGGTCTCTATTCCGGCACCGTGTTGGATATTTTCGTACCGGCTCATGGTGTGCAATATTCTGGTCAAATGTGGTTTATCTATGCTTTAATTGCCATGATCTCTCCTTTGGCTTTGCTTTTGGGGCGTAGCTGGTTATTGCGTGGAGAAAAGGAGGTTCATTAACATGGAAGCCGGTTTGCTTAATTGTTTAAATCGCAACTATTGCTGTGGCTTATTGCTAGGCACTTTGTGTTTGAATTTGGCTTTTTGTAACGTTCCGGCTTTCTCCGGCCCTATCGATAATCCAATCGTAAAAACTGGCGTCTGGACCGATATTGTTGACGGTCACGATCCCCAAACTATCACTGCGCCGCAATGGAAATCTAACGTGCCTTTTAGGGTGAACAATCTTTATATAGGCATGAGCTCCGAAGAGCTGGCTAAAGTAATGGGCACTCCCGATCGCCAGGCCGAAGGTGAAGCTAATGTCTATGGTAATAATGCCGTAATTCGTTTGAATGAAGGGCGAGTAGTTAATATTTCGGTAGCTCGTCCTTTAGGTGGTCGCGGTACGGTTTGGACTTTGGGACAAGGTAGAGCCGAATTTTTGAATTTGGGCTCTTCCGAGACGGCTTGTTTTGAAAAGTTAGGGCGTCCTTTTGCCTTTTATGTGCACAAAAAAAAGGGCATTCGCATTGCTTTGTATTCTCAGGCGCGTTGCGACTTAGGCATATTCTTTGAAGATGGCCAAGCCGAGGGTTTCTTAATGACTGAGCCAGGTCTTTTAGCAGAAGGACTGCGCTGGAGCGGTTACGTTCTAGAAACGGAATAGTCTATGTCAGCTGACCGACGCTACCAACTGAAAATCGCTTGGGTGGCAGCTCTGGCTTGTGGATTAGTTGCATTCGCTTCGGTTTTTTATGTGGGCTACACCAATGCCTCTGCTGCTGGAGGCATTATGCCTGAGCGCTGTATCTATAGGATTTTCTGTTATACAGTTTCCTTGCCGGCTGTAGCCTTTTTGCGCGTAGTGCCGCTAGATAGTTTAATTAGCTTTTTACTAGCTCAAGTACTAGATCTATCCATCTATATAGGCAAAGTTAGTAGGTCAGCTTTTGTCTTTATTGCCGTTCGCTCTTTGGTAGCAGGCCTTTTTTATACTTTACTATTTGGGCTTGGCCTAAGAACTGTTGTGCATTTTCTGGAGTTGAAACGCCGAGAAAAAATAGTTTGGAGCAAGCGCTGCACTTACGCGTTGGTTGTCGTACTTGGTTTGGTTGTAGCCTTGGGCCTTTATCTTCGCAAAGATGTGGGGGCCTACCGAGTTTGTGCCTACAAATTACCCTTAAAAGGGCTGCCCTCGTCTTTAAACGGATTGCGTTTGGTATTTTTCTCCGATTTACATGCCGGAACTTATAGCAAGCAAAGCGATATATTGAGGGCTGCCGAC
Source organism: Candidatus Saccharimonadota bacterium (assembly GCA_004554425.1). GTDB lineage: Bacteria > Vulcanimicrobiota > Xenobia > Xenobiales > Xenobiaceae > Bruticola. The sequence goes on from SFMI01000029.1 coordinate 30,748, forward strand.
TTAATCAACTCTTTGCAACCTGATATTTTAGTTGGCGGCGGCGATTACGTTTTCGGTAGTGAAGATCGTTTCGCCAGGGCGGCAGCCTGGATGCGTTTATTAAAGCCGCGTTTGGCTTTTATTGGCGTTTTGGGCAATCACGATTATTGGCACGGTAGTCAACAAGCGGAAGAAGCTTGTGCTTCCGGAGGCTTGCTTTTGCTGAATAATGAGCACATCTTTATCGATGAAAATAAAAAACTTTGCTCTGAAGCTCCACAACGCGGTTTGTGCTTAGCTGGAGTGGGTGATTTGTGGTCTGCTCCTGTCGATATAGAAAAAGCTTTAGCTGGAGTGGGGCGAGATATGCCTCGTTTACTTTTTAGTCACAATCCAGATATTGTTTTTGATCGATATAAAGGAGAAGAGAGGATAGATTACATAGTCTCTGGCCATACTCACGGTGGTCAGGTGCTTTTGCCTTGGGGAACTCCTTTGGGAGTTTCTACCGGATATCCGCAACAATTGACAGCAGGTTGGTATAAAAATGAAAATTGGCAAATTTACATCAATGTGGGATTAGGGGAAACTGTGGTGCCTTTTCGCTGCGGCGTAAGGCCAGAAATTACTTTATTTGTCTTGGACTCCGGCCGTTTCAATGGAGTTGAAGAAATTGACAAAACGTAAAAGGTTTTGGATAGATGGGTTTTTACGATCGTTTTGCTTTTAAGCCTATGCATTTAATAACTAAGAGCATTTTGAGTTTAATGGGGGGGTTAAAAATTTCTGGAGCTGAAAATATGCCTCTCAAGGGTGGGGCTCTTTTGGTTTGCAATCATATAAGTTTGTCTGATCCTCTGATGCTTTTGGGAGCTTTACCCCGTCCGCTCTGTTACATGGCTGCTAGTGAGCTATTTGAAATTCCCTATTTTAACAAACTTATCAGTGCTTTGAGAGCTTTCCCTGTGAAGCGCGGAGGTCACGATCTACACGCTTTAGTTTTTTGCCGACGTTTGCTGGAAGCTGGTGAAGCTGTAGTTATGTATCCAGAGGGGCGTTTGAGTGACGATCCCAACACACTTGGGCCTCTGATGCCTGGAGCTGTATCTTTGGCTATGCGGGCTCAAGTACCTATTTATCCTATAATAGAGTTGGGTAGTGATAAATTTTTCCCCAGACGAGCTAAATGGATTCATAGAGCTTTCAAAGAGGTGCGCTTTGGCCCGCCGTTGCGCTTTCCGCCTTTAGATAAAAAAAGCAGCCTCTCTTTAAAAGAACAGACAGAAGCTGCCAATGATAAATTGCGTCAGTCGATGTTAAGCCTATATTAACTTTGATATATCCTTCATGGATAAAGTTAGGGGCTTTGCGTTACTCGTGGTAAATTGATACAAATTACCAGGTTCTATTCTTTTTTTGCCATACTAAATCGTAAGCTTGAGCTGGAATTTCTGTTGCAAAAGGCTCTATTTCGCCAGTTTGTGGGTTTAGTAACTTCAAAGTATGGCTTTGTTTGTAGTTGTCGCTAAAAATAATTTTATCGCCTGTGGGAGACCAAGCCGGGTAGGAAGCTTGTTTAGTGTTTTCTCTGAATTGGCGTAATCCATCATTTTTGCTTACGCAAGCTAAGAAATCTCCGAAGTAGCTGCGACCTCTGAAAGCTAAGCTTTGGCTATCTGGAGACCAAGTAGGCGTCACACAAGCTTCGTATTTTTTCAAAACCGGTCGCACGGAACCGCTGAGTAAATTCATAATGTATATATGGCTCAAACCGCGTTTCCAACTCATAAAAGCTAACTTTTTGCCGTCCGGTGATAATACTGGATAGTCGTTCATTAAGCCATTATGGGTTAGGCGCTGTAAGTTCGAACCATCGGCATTTACCGTAGCCAATTCGGTATGGCCCCAGCGCGTAGTAGAAAAAATTACTTGGCTGCCATCTGGAGTCCAGACTGGATGACGATCTGCATAAGCGGTCGAGGTAAGCCGTCTGACAAAACTCCCATTTGTATCGGTAATATACAAATTCCAAGTATTGTCGGAAAACATACTAAAAACTATTTCGTTAGTTTCGGCACATAAATTGGGCTCGCGGCAATTGCGTCTTATATCTAACACTTGCTGCAAATCTCGCCCATCTGGACGTACAGAGTAAATTTGAAAATATTTATATGGTTTGCAAGTAAATAAAATTAGTTCGGATAGAGGTCCAGCTTTAGCTGTATGGGTAACGGTAAATAAAGCCGACACAATTATACTGAGGTATAGCAATAAGCACTTTAGCGTTTTTAGCATAACATAGTATTCGTTCTTGGCATTTCTCAACATCCTTTTTTGCTCCACGCTGGGGCAAAGTATATCTTGGTTAAAGTTGAAAAAAACTAAAAATCCCCTAGAAGAATATATCCTTTGGCTAAAAAAGGCAGGGAGTCTATCTTACTGACAATGAACTGCCCAAAGTTACTTGTTGTGTAGGAGTAAGGCGGGCAAAATGCGCAGGCTGGCTGCAGTGATTTTTATTTTTATATTACTTCTAGTTGGAGCCGAAGCCTATTTATATGCTAAAGGGTACAATTTTGATTACTTAGCGGAAGTTCAGGCCCATTTAGAAAAAGTTCCTCCTTCTTTGCGTACTTGTGTGGGCCGTTGTGCTTGGGGATTAGAGCGCGGCCTTTATCAATCTTCGGAAGATCGTCAAGCTTGGGAAACTGTTGAGGCTGATGGCCAGCGTGCTTCGGTTGAGCATCCTAAAAGTGCTAAATATCGGGTACTGTTATTAGGTTGTTCTTACATTTTTGGCAGTGGTTTGAGCGACAGACAGACTTTGGCTTGGAAATTAAATGAAAAATATCCTTATGTCAGTTTTGAAAATTATGGCGTTCCCGGTTGGGGAACTTACCAATGCCTTATGTTGGAAAAAGAATTGCTCAGCCAAAGAAAGTACGATTTAGTTGTTTACTGTGCTATAGAAGACCATCGTAATCGCAATACTGAATATAAATTTGTGGGCAGTTTGCGTCCTGGGCAACGCTATAGTCTCTATCCACGTGTTGGCTTCGCTCAAAATATGTATTGTCCCAATGAGAGTGATGCTGCCGCTTTTTTGTCCAACTTGCCTAAAGAAGCTTCGGCTTTGCAATACTATCCTGCTAACTTTCAATTGTGGCCGGGCCAATTTTCCTGGCGCATAATAGATTTTGCTAGAAGAGTG
>SFMI01000170.1 GCA_004554425.1 Candidatus Saccharimonadota bacterium
TTTTGAGCCCTTGCAAATTTTGGCAAATGATCGGTCGAGGCACTCGTCTCTGTCCCAAGTTAATTGACGGTCAAGACAAAAAACATTTTCGCATTTTTGATTGGTATAATAATTTTGAATATTTTCGCACTAACCCTCACGGCCAAGCTGTCACTGCGGCCCCTTCTCTCTCGGCTGCTCTTTTTGGCTTGCAATTTGAAATTATTCATAGCCTTCAAGATCTAAAATATCAAACTGAAAACCTCATTAATTTGCGCAAGCAATTAGTCAGAGAAATGGTAGCTAAAGTACAGCAACTCAATAAAAATAATTTTGCCGTGCGTCAGCATCTAAAAATAGTTGAGCGTTACTCTAAAGAAGAAAATTACCAAACAATAGAATTTAAAGACATAAAAAGCGTTAAAGAAGAGCTGGCTCCGCTTATTACCGGCGATGGCACAGAAGATATTAAAGCTTTGCGTTTTGATGCTCTGCTTTACGGTTTGGAATTGCAAGCTTTGGAAGGTAAAGTCAGTCGCAAGCGCAAGAAAGATTTGCAAGACAAAGCCGAAAGTTTAGCCTGTTTTGGCAATATTCCCGATATTCTTAAACGCGCTGACACTATTAACAAAATTACCCAAACAGACTTTCTCAATCAAGCTGGAGCTGCCGACTTCGAGCAAGTACGCGTAGAGCTGCGCGATTTACTTAAGTTTTTACCCAATCAAGAAGTAGAAACTTATGAAACGAATTTTACTGATGATGTTTTATCCGTTGAAGAAAATGAGGCCGATTTAGCTAGCGACTTACTAAAAAATTATAAAGCTAAAGTTGAATTTTACATTCAGCAACACCAAAATAGCGGTGCTATCTCCAAGTTGAAAAATAATATTCCGCTTAACCAGAGCGACTGGCAAGAGCTAGAGCACACTCTTTGGAATGAATTAGGCAGTCGCGAAGATTATGAAGCTGAGTATGGCACCGAACCATTAGGCAAGTTTATTCGCGGTATAGTCGGTTTAGATATGCAAGCAGCCAAAGCCGCTTTTTCTCAATATTTGGATGAAACCAATTTTAGTAGCGAGCAAATCTATTTTGTAAATCAAATTGTAGAATATATCGTCCAAAATGGTTTACTAGAAGATATGACAATCTTGCAAGATACGCCTTTTACCGATAGAGGCAGCGTTGGAGAATTATTCGGCGATAATAGATCGGCCTGGACAAATATACGCTCAATTATTGAGCAAATAAATGCCAACGCTAAAGCCGCGTAACTACACATAATACAAAAAGAAACGCTGCCAGTTTTAAAACTGCGACAGCGTTTTTTTGCGCCTTACTTTGGCCAATTATATCCTAAAGCACCACCCAATAACCTCCACGAGCTGCACCTTTTCTGGCCAGTAAACCTGCAGCTTTTAATTTACGAATATTTACTTTCTCAACGATAAGCCGACTTTTTCGCTAATTTTGCTTGCAGAAATATTCGGTTCATTGCGCATTATTGCCAAAATTTTTTCTTGATTTTCAGTGATACTCGCTATACTCGCGCCACTATTATGCCCGTTACAAGCAGTATTTTCTCCGACCTTTTCTCCGACTTTTTCTCCGACCCTATCACCGATCTTTTCACCGATCTTTTCACCGATCCGTTTATTTCTAATTATGTCAATAAAGCATATCGCTCTTGACATTCTGCTAATGATAAACTATTATCACGAAAGTAAAAATTAAACTGAACGATTGCGAGTCCCGATAGAGTGGGCTCTTTTTTGTGGGGAAAATTATGACTGCTGTTTCTTCTACATGTCAATGTCATAGCCAAGAAAATACCACCGCTAAGTCTGAAGGGCTGCGCGGGCTGGATTTATTAGGCGTGGTTTTATCTTCCGCTTGCTTAATTCACTGCACGCTTTTGCCGGCAGTGTTGGCTCTTTTGCCTTTATTAGGCAACCAGTTCCACTTAGACGAGCGTTGGCACTTTTATATTACAGCTTTGATAGTTCCGGTAGCTTGTATTGCCTTAGTTACCGGTTGGCTTAGACATAAGAAGAACTTGGTTATAGCTTTGGGTATTATTTCCTTAACGATGATCTTGGGGGCTCATCCTTTGCATGATGTAATTGGCCACTTAGGCTCAGAAATTGTCGGAGCTTTAGGCGGGTGCATCTTGATTAGCGCTCATTTATTCAACCATAGTTTCTTGCACAAACATTCTGCGGCTCACTAATAGAAACAATAATCAATAAAAAAGCCGGACATTTTTGTCTGGCTTTTTATTTATTGTACAGGAAGTTAGAAGCGCAGGGCAGAAACTCCCTGAGTCCAAAAAATTGAAGTTTTAGTGGTGGGAATCTGTGATAAATTTTAGTCAAAAATTTGGCCAAGCGGTTTTTTTTATAAGTTTAGGCTTGGCTCTTGCTCTTGTCCCAACTGGGGCGGCCCTAGCTAACGATACGGCTGAAGAAATTCGCATTTCTTCTCCCCTATTCCAAATTGACGAAATTTGGCCAGAAAGAGAAATTACTCCCTCGATAGAGCCACCTAGCGGAAAAGTACAGAGCACTCAGCTAACGACGGTACGCCGCTACACTGAAACTCAAACTATTCAGCCTAAGCCAGCAGAAGTGCCCGCTTTTTCTATGCCTGCTGTACGTTCTCACGAAGATTTGCGCACTTCCTGGGGCTATGGAGCTAGAGAAAATAGCTACAATTCCTACATTTTCAGCGCCGTCAATAATGCTTGGCCTCACAATAATGTAGTGCCTTTGCATCCCTTGCTTATGAAATCACTTCTAGCTTGCGAAAGCGGCTTTAATCCTGAAGCTGTTAGCTATACTGGCGCTGTGGGTATTGCTCAACTAACTCCGGAAACAGCCCGCCGCTTTGGTTTAGGTTGGTCGGCCAGCCGCGATCCCAACCAAGCTATTCCCGCCGGCGTTAAAGTGCTAGCTGAAAAGGCCAAAGTTATTATCGATCCAGGCAATTATCATAAAATGATGGGCTTGCCTCCTGAGCGTTGCCAATATGCCCAAAAAGTAGCTGCTGCTTACCAAAAATATGGCAATCCTAGCACCGAGCAATATTGGTGCCTTATGCTAGCAGCCTACAATGGCGGCGGCGGTACGATTCTGCGCGCTATGGCCATAGCTTCCGATCGCGGCCTCGATCCGCGCCAGTGGAGCAATTTAGTAGGCGATATGAACAATCCGCACAACACGCCCCTTTACTTAGCTTGCGTCGATATTTTTAAAGGCGGCGCTTTAGGTAAATATCGCGAAGTAGCCCACTATCCAGGCAAAATCATTAAGCTGTACAATAAATCGGTAGCTCCAGAACAAATTGTCAGTATAAAATAGAAGCGTTTAATATTGTCTGCTTTGTGAACTACCCATCACCTAAAGGTGATGGGCTTCTAAGGAGCTAACGCTCCTATTTAAGAAGTTTGATATTTAAGTTTCCACCTATTGCTAGGCAACC
>SFMI01000171.1 GCA_004554425.1 Candidatus Saccharimonadota bacterium
CAGTCGGTATAGCTCCACGCACATTCTTTTAAACTCATAAGAATAACGCATAAAAATACCCTCTTTAACTGGTTGGTCCAGTAAAGAGGGTACATATCAAAGACTGGCTTTTTTGTTTTGCTGACAAATTGGCTAAATAAGTAAGCAAGCGTCCTCTAATAGTTTTAGGTGCAGTACAAAAAATGCGGTTAGAAAGCGTTAAATTTTTGTGAGCGGCAATATTAAGCAAATTTTTCAGTAACTTTGCATACCAAGAGCGATTGCTGTTATTCTCTTTTAGCAGCGCTTGTATATTCACGAATAATATTTCGCAATCTTTGCCAGCAATGGCGTCTACCATCATCGGTTCACGGCAAAAAGCGTAAATTTCGGCAAAAATTTGGCTGGAGCCTATATTGCTTAGAATGGCTTTGCTGCCGCTTAAATCCAAACTTTCGATATTGACGCTGCCTTTAACTACTATGCCAAGTTCACTGACTATTTGCCCAGAGCGAAAAATTATAGCACCCTTAGTAAAGCTGCTTCGCCTGAAACCAAATTGCATGTCTACTAATTCTTGTTCGTCTATGTGAATAAATAGTGGTGAATTTAATCTTTCCATTTTTCCTTTTGCGTGGTTATAACCACCGATTTCTTTTCTTGGTTGTAATAGAATTTAGTCAAGAAATCAAGGAAGCGGAGGCAAAAAAGATGATTAGAAAGATTATTCACATAGACGAAGATAAATGCAACGGTTGCGGCGCGTGTGTGAGCGCTTGCCATGAAGGTGCTATCGGTTTAGTGGATGGCAAGGCCAAATTGTTGCGCGACGATTATTGCGACGGCTTAGGCGACTGTTTGCCTACTTGTCCAACTGGCGCTATTAGCTTTATTGAACGCGAAGCAGCCGCCTACAATGAAGCAGCCGTTTTGGCTAATCAACAAAAGCGGCAAACTAAAGGTGCAAAAGGGCAAAGCGCTTCTTCAGCTTCTCAGGTTGAGCCAGATCAAGTTGCAGCTAAAATTACCTTACAAGCTGATGCGGCTGCCGGAGTAGGCGGCAATTGTATAAGCCTTGATCCTGGAATCGGCAATTCCGGCGGTTGCAAAGTTGGTGGCTTAAATCCAGCAGGCCGTGTCGGCGGCTGCCCTGGCAAGATGGCCCGAGCTATAAAGCGCCAGATGGAAGCGAATTCCGATACAGAAAGTTTCCAAGCTAAGGTTTCCGGCCATATTAAGCCTATAGCCCAATTAGCTCAATGGCCTTGCCAAATTCGTTTAGTTCCTATTAAAGCGCCTTATTTTCAAGGGGCTAAATTGCTTATCGCCGCTGATTGTACAGCCTACGCTTATGCCAATATCCACCAAGATTTTATGAAAGGCAAAGTGACAATTATTGGTTGTCCTAAGCTTGATCCGGCAGAATATGTCGAAAAGTTGCAGCAAATTATCACCAACAACGACATTAAAAGTGTAACCGTTTTGCGCATGGAAGTGCCTTGTTGCGGCGGTTTGGAGCAAGCTGCCGTCACGGCGCTGAAAAATAGCGGCAAGTTTATTCCTTGGCAAGTAGTCACCGTTTCGGTTGATGGCCGCATTTTAGAATAAAGCTATTTTTCAATGTATTTGCAAATATAGTGATATGGGAGGCAGAATCATGAACAAAATTAAGAATATTAGCAAAGCTGAAGTCCTCACCTTAAAAGAGCAAGTCTCGTACCAGCCTGGTCAAGTTGTCAGCAAAACGCTGGCTCAAAATGGTTATGTTAGCGTAACTCTCTTTGCCTTCGATAAAGACGAAGAAATTAGCACCCACGAATCGGATGGAGACGCTTTTGTTACTTGTCTCGACGGTATAGGTAAAATTACCGTTGACGGTATTGACTACCAATTGCACGAAGGCGAATCGATTGTTATGCCCGCTAAACATCCTCACGCAGTTTATGGTCAAGAGCAATTTAAAATGCTTTTAGTGGTTGTTTTCTAAAAATAAGAGTGTACAATTAGAGGAGCGAGCTTTTGGCTCCAAACTACAACTCCTACTTTTATTACAAACTTCTTGACGACCGTAATTCAACATTAAGCATTTTTTTGCTAACGTAATTGGAGGAGAAGTTTTTCATGAAAAGGACCATTAAAAGCAATGTCAGCTGGGTAGGCTATATCGACTGGGAATTAGAAAGCTTCCACGGTGACGATTATTCTATCGTCAATGGCTCCAGTCAGAACGCTTACCTTATTGAAGAAGAAAAAACAGTTTTAATCGATACTGTTTGGGCTCCGCATCGTTTTGAATTTGTGGAGAATTTGCAACAAGAGATAGACCTTAGCAAGATTGACTACATTATTGCTAATCACGGTGAAATCGACCATTCCGGAGCTTTAACTGCTCTTTTAAAAAAGATTCCTCACGTACCTATTTATTGTACGGCTAATTGTGTAAAAAGCTTAGAAGGTCAATATGGCAAACGCGGCTGGAACTTTCATGTCGTGAAAACTGGCGATAAGCTCGATATTGGAAACGGTAAGCAGCTCGTATTTGTAGAAATGCGTATGCTTCACTGGCCCGATTCTATGGCTACATATTTAACTGGCGACAATATTTTGTTCTCCAACGATGCCTTTGGTCAGCATTTTGCCGTAGGCGAATTGTTTAACGATAAGGCTAACCAGAGCTTGCTTTTCAAAGAAGCTATGAAATATTACGCCAATATTCTCAATCCGTTTTCTCCTCTAGTGAGCAAGAAAATAGATGAAATTATGGGGTTAGGTTTACCTATTGAAATGATTGCCCCCAGTCACGGCGTAATTTGGCGTGATAATCCTTTACAAATTATAGAAAAATACGCTCAGTGGGCTAAAGCTTATCAAGAAAAGCAAGTCACTGTCGTTTATGACACTATGTGGGAAGGCACCGCTAAAATTGCTCATGCTATCGCTGACGAAATTTCTCTCCAGAGCCCCGATACAGTAGTCAAAGTCTTCAATATTTCTAAATCTGACAAAAATGAAGTTATGACCGAAGTCTTTAAGTCCAAAGCTATAGCTGTTGGTTCGCCTACGGTGGGTAACGATATTCTTTCCAGCATGTCCGGTTGGTTGGCTTTTTCCAAGCAATTGAAATTTAAAAATAAGAAAGCAGCTGCTTTTGGTTGCTATGGCTGGAGCGGCGAGGGTGTACCGCATATTATGGAGCGCTTAAAACAGCTTCACATGCGCACGGTGGATGGTCTTCGCATCCGCTTCAAACCGGGCGAGACCGATCTGGTGGAGGCATTTGAATTTGGTTACAATTTCGGATGTCTGCTTCAGAACAAGGAAGTAACAAAACCGAAGAAGGGTGCCCGCACAATGGTGAAATGTCTGGTATGCGGTGAGATCTTTGATTCCTCACTGGAAGTGTGCCCGGTATGCGGCGTTGGAAAAGAAAACTTTGTTCCTGTGGATGTGGAGGAGACCACATACCGCAGTGACAGCA
>SFMI01000172.1 GCA_004554425.1 Candidatus Saccharimonadota bacterium
CCTTCCCTTGCATATTGGTAAACTAAAGGGCAGACTAGCGTTCTTTTTATGCTGTACATGCTACGCAATCAAATAAGTTTGCGCTATACATGTTGTTACTAAATTTATAGACCCGTTGATTAGTTCGTTATATCCCTCCTCAAAAATATCGCTAACGCGATAAAGTTTTCTCCGGGGGTATAACGAACATTTTGTGGCGGCTATAAATTTCATTTACGCAAACACAGTTTTATGCTTTTAACTCGTTCATTTTATAATAAGCGGACATTTCATAATCAATTGCGGAAGTAAAGTTTAAGCATTCAAAGTCTCCGTTTCTCAAGTTTGTTGGCTACGTTTACGCCTATAGCAAGCTCCAGGCGTAGAAAAGCCTTACGCTTTGCTATAGGCTAAACTCCGCTTTAAATCTGCCGAAACGGAAACTGTCAGTGTTTGTCGGTTACGTCCAAGGCTTCCGGCCTGATTGCCGACATCTGCTCGTAAACGAGCAGCCATACCGTCAATTGGCCGAAGCCAAGGACTACACCAAGTTTGTTTACACCAAACACGTTTTTGCGCTACACAATACAGTTACACGGTTATACTCGTAGTTTTTAACCAACAAATTCTTGTTCTCCAAAGAAAAACTGAAAACGGAAATTGACCGCCTAAAATTCGGTCAAAAATATCGAACCATCTTGGCCACTTAAACCAATAATAAATTTTTTAGTCTGGCCATTACCGTCTGTATAAGAAATTCCGTGCGTTGGAACGGTTTCAGGTAAATTCATTTCCACTACCAAAGGTTTTTGCGGTTCTAATACATTCTGACTATAAATTTCTTGTGAAGAGAAATTGGCTTTTCCATTGTCGTCAACATCGATAAGTTCTACATTTAAGAACTTTAAGTCTTTGACCGGACAATTTACAGAGAAAACAATCTTGCTGAGAGTTCCATTTTGATCGGCTTTAAATTTTGTATAACTTGAAAAATTACTTAAAACATCTTCAGCGTATTGAGCTTGCAATTTGGGCACTCCAGGAGCTGCAACCTGCTTTTGTGTACTAGCACATTTAGGTTTAGCCTTAAACTTAGTAAAATTAAGGGCTGTGTACATGTTCTCATAATTGTGAATAATATCTAAAGCGAAGCTTTCTTCAATAGGATTGGCTTGAGCTATATTTGCCAAGTTGCTACCATTAAGCGTACACTCATACCATTGCTCATCTTTGTATGTAATACTATCAATGCATTTTAATTGTTTATCATGGGTAAACCTAAAGTAAGTACAACCGCTATAATTGGCCCCATTGGACCATTCATTAGCAAGCAAAATGCGTTCATTTTCTTGATCGTCAATGTAATAGTAGCGATCGCGATCCGTACCAGAAAAAATTTGTACCGATTGTCCACCTCTAAGCATATAAGCGTCAATAATTACACGATATTTGGCTTCAGGAGTCAGCATCTCTCCAATCAAAAGCTCCGGCGAACCGTCATAATTTAAGTCACAAAGAACATAACCTATACGTCCATTCTTAATAGCATCTCTAAAACTAGTCGCTACTCTGAATAACTCATCATCGTTAATTTTATCAAGCTCAAAAACTCCATTAATTAAACATTCGTATTTATTTATGACAGATTTATAAGCTTGAGGCATAGTTTCTGAAGAAAAAGCTACTACTTTTTGGGAACTATCGCTCTTAACATCGGTATTAGATGCGATCGATTGATTGGAACACGCCGAAGCTAAAAGGCTAGCTACTAATATAGAAATGCTAATTAAAATATATTTTTTCATAGACATAAACCCTCTCGATTGTAGTGGCTGGTGGGTGATACCTCACCTATATTGCACAATACAGCAAAATTAATAAATAATCATCACTTATTTTGGCAAAAAAACCAAAAAGCATTTTTTATTTGATAAAACTGTTATTTTTCACGCAAAAAGGGCCTATCGCAGCGGCAAAGTTGGTAGTGCTTCTCGATCATTTGCCCTGGATTGTAGCCAGCGAACGGCACCCAAAGCGCAAAGAAATTTTAAGACCGCCTTTAGGCGATTTAATTAACTTTAATTTAGTTGACTTTAAGTATGCTTGATAATTAGAATGACCGCTGTAATTGGTATGCAATTTGCATAAATAAGGCCCTATCGAGAGTATCGAGAGGGCCTTTTTCTTCTATTGTTCGAAATGGCGGCGTAGGAGTTTTTCAGTGATAAAGAGGAGCTTTTGCTCGGCGTAGTCGTCATAACCGAGGTAAGGTCTAGCTGGGATGTTAGCTTTATGCTGGCGACCAACTTTTCTGCCTAATTGGTGAATTCTGGCGTACTTTACGTTGCTACCATACTTGGCAGAATCGCCGCTCACTTGGTACTGTCTGGAGTTTTTCAAGTGCAAAGTAACGGCCAAAAGCTTGCGCCCCGGTCGGCGGCGGTTGAGTTGCTTGGCATATTTAGGAGAGTGAGGCAACCAAGGGCGCCCATCTGGAGAAGTTTGCCTATCAAAAGCACGGTTGGAAGCGTTTTCCAACTCGCGCCTATAATACCGACTCAGCAAATCAGCCTTGATTTTACCGATTTCGCTGCTCTTCCAGCGCCTACTATTGGCCAGCGCGTAAAGCTCGTTTAAGTCTATTTTAAGGGCTATTCCTGGCATATTACCCCCAATGTCTAATATGATCAGACGAAAGAAGTGATTCGATCTCTTCTTTGACAATATCGAATACTTCTTCTCGGGAGTCGGACAACTTAGATAACGCAATCGTTAATTTATCGATATACCATTCATTATCTTTATCAAACCAATCATTGAAAAAACCGGCTTTTTCTAAATCAGCTCTACTTTGGCTTTTTAAAAACGATTCAAGTTTTGTCACGCTAATAGAACCCTCCTGTTAAAATTCTGCTTAGCAAGTTATTCTTAGCCGGGCGTTTGCTAGGCTTATCCGGCCTGGTAACGTCCACGACAAAGCACTTTTGCTCTTCGGTAGCAGCCTTCTTGGCAGGGCGCTCACTACGTTTGCTCGGCCTGGTAACGTCCACGACAAAGCTTTGCCCTTGTTCAATAAGGTTAATAACCGGCAGGATAAGGTCGCCAGCCAGCTCATGCAAGCTTTGCTCTTTGGGCATATAGTTTTCGGAAGTAAGCTTTTTAGTAGGCGCAGCAAAACTGACAGCTGGGCCGTTGTCTAGCTCAATATCATCTTCAGCAAAGCCGTAAGCCTTCGTTGGGAATAACTATAGCCGCGTCTTAATATGATAAGTTTGGACGTGTTGGGTATTTGACTAAAAAAGCAAAAAAACGCCCTGCCTTACGACAGAACGTCTTTTTCTTTTGAAAATATTTTGAACAGCAACTTCTAAATCAAGCTTATCATTCGTGTAAGCGATCGACCTAGAGGTTCATCTTAACCCACATATGTGAGCTAGACGAGCTCCATAG
>SFMI01000173.1 GCA_004554425.1 Candidatus Saccharimonadota bacterium
ATGACGATTGCACAATTTTACTGCTAAATCAGAATTTGCCGACGGGTCACACTGGTCGCTAACTAGGATAATAAAATCATTGCCCAGCCCTTGCCATTTGTATAATTTAAAGTCTTTAGCCTGTTCCATAAATTTTTATCCTTCACTCTTATCATTAAGCCAAGCTTTTACTAAAATTTCAGCTTCTTTGAACAAATTGTCTCCAAATTCGATTTTATGTAAATCTGTTTCAGCTTTAAGCCAAGTTTGCTGTCTTTTGGCGTAGCGATGAGTAGCAAAACGAATCTTTTCGCCTGCTTCTTCCAAAGAGATACTGCCATTTAGAGCGTCTAATAGCTCTGTATAGCCTAAAATGCGCAAACGCCGTAAGTCAGCTTCATGTCCCTGTTGCTTGAGATGTTCTACTTCTTGAACCCATCCAGATTTGAGCATAACTTGCCAACGCCTATCTATACGCTCATACAAAGTTGAACGATTTATATTTATGCCCAACTTTAAGATATCGAAGTCGGGCGACTCACGGCGAGAGACTTCGCTAAAGGAGCGACCTGTTTGTAACACTACCTCTAAAGCTCTACTTACACGACGCTTGTTGCACTTGTCTATTTTAGCGTAGGTCTGGGGGTCAAGCTGAGCCAAGCGAACCAATAAATCTTCTAAAGAGCATTGGTTCAAACGTTCACGCAACTCAGGATCAGGCGCCAGCTCTATTAAAGTGTAACCGTCCAACAAGCCACGCAAATATAAACCGGTGCCGCCAGCCACAATGGGAAGACGACCTCGACTCCAGATATCTTCTATGGCGTCTCCGGCCAACTGTTTAAATTCAGCTAAGCTAAATTGGGGTGCAGACAAATTGCGTATATCAACCAAATGATGCGGAACTTGAGCCAGTTCTTCCGCTGTAGGCTTAGCCGTACCAATATCGACACCGATATAAAGTTGAGCAGAATCAGCACTAATAATTTCACCGTTAAAGGCGCGAGCTAGTTCTAAACTTAATTTCGATTTTCCAGAAGCTGTTGGCCCCATAATAGCCAAAACTTTAGGTCTCATATTGTTCTATTTCTCCAAGATTTGCTATTGCCATTATATTAGCAAAATCAGTAGGCAAAGGAGCAACAACTTGTAATGGTTCCCCACTTAGTGGATGAAGCAATTTGAGTGAATAAGCATGCAACATAGGACGCTCAAGGGTAAAAGTGGTGCCTTCTATTTCGACTCGATCGGCGCCGCCGTAGAGCGTATCACCAAGAATGGGCATTTTTTGAGCGGCTAAATGAGCACGAATCTGATGCTTGCGTCCGCTTTTTAACTCAGCTTGAAGCAATAACAAGCCATGCTTACGTTTTTTTAGGGTAAAATGAGTCCAAGCCTCTTTGAAGCCGAAGTCGGAAGTTTTGGGATTATGACGCCAACGCACCGCACCTCCACGTTTATCAGGTTCTCCCAATGCGTAGCGGCAGTCCCATTCTTTACTAGCTAAATGGCCATGCGCAGCAACTATAGCTAAATAAACCTTACTTAAGCTATGCTCAGAAAATTGCTTAGCCAAAGAAGCGTTGGCTTCTTGACAACGAGTAAAAATTACCAAACCGGAAGTGCCTAAGTCCAGACGCTGATGGATTCCCAAATAGCCTGGACGACCATCCCGCTTAGCTAATGTTTCTTGTAACAAACCAACAAAGTTAATACGCTCATAATCTAAATTGGCGTGCATAGGCAAACCGGCCGGCTTAAAAGCAACCAATATGGCCTCATCTTCATATAAAATCTTCACAGGGAACACAGTCGGCCACTTTCTCCGTCAATTTCATAAAATGCCTGCCAATTGTCGAGTATCAAGACAAAAAGTTCCTGCATAATCTTAAAAAACATGGTAGAATGACGTATTGCTGCATTTTTTAGTAAACAATAAAGAAACATTTATTGTTTCTTTATATTTGTCTTTAGCTTAGCAGGAACTATCCTAGATAAATAAGCTCAAATGCAAACACAGCAAAATACGGCTATATGTTCAGAAAGAAGGTAGCGTATGAGGAAAGTTACGGTACGCAGAGCAATTTGGCTAGCGCTGATGCTGTCATTTTGCATGTTTCTGCCGCTGCAAGTCAGTGCCAAATCTGCGCCCAAAACGACTGTAAAACTATCAAGCGTTGAGCAGATTCTGGCGCCCATTGCCCTTTATCCGGACAGTTTGTTAGGTAACGTGTTGATCGCATCCACCTACCCCAAACAAATTTTAACTGCCCAAGACCTTTTAGACAAATATCCTAAAGCCACTCTTGAAGAAGTTGCTAAAAAAGCTGAAGCCAAAGACTTAGACGAGAGCGTCGTCTCCCTCTTGGCAACTCCAGACGTACTTTACAATATGTCCAGCGATATGGACTGGACTTACGATTTGGCCGACGTTTTCACTAATAAAAATGACGAAATGTACACAGCTATACAAAAGCTGCGTAAGATAGCCTACGATAACAAAAAGTTGACTTCCAACGATGAAGTTAAAGTCAGTAGTGAAAATAATTACATTTACATCAATCCTACCAATCCGAATACTATTACCGTACCTTCTTACGATGTAAATTATGTATATGGCATCTCCACTACTCCGAATTATGGATATACTTTCATCAACTCAGCTATTCAATGGGGCACTTATGCCCTTTTAAATGAAGTTTTTTACGGCAGCAGTTGGGACTGGAGTGGACGCCGCTTCTGGTGGGGCCCAGGCTACAATTACTACCGCTACTGGAACGACAGCTGGTATCCTTGGAATTATAATCACAACTATTATAATCCCCCGCCGCCACCGCCGCCGAGCCGTCCTAGCTATAATCCCCCGCCGCCAAAACCTCGCCCTCCACGCCACGACTGGGATCACAACCATCGCCCGCCGCGTCCAGATCATCATTGGAATGATAACAGACGTCCCGACCGTCCTGATTGGTATAAGAACCACAGGCCAGGCAGACCCGATCGTCCCGATTGGGATAAGAACCACAGGCCAGGCAGACCCGATCGTCCCGATTGGGATAAGAACCACAGGCCAGGTAGACCCGATCGTCCCGATTGGGATAAGAACCACAGGCCAGGCAGACCCGATCGTCCCGATTGGGATAAGAACCACAGGCCAGGCAGATCCGATTTCGATAGAAATACCGATAACAGACGTCCTGGCGGAAGTGTCTTTGATAACAAGACGAGGCCGAGCCGCCCTACATTCGATAATGACAGAGTCAACCGTCCAGGTCGACCCAATTTCGATAGAAATACTGATAGCAGACGTCCTGGCGGAAGCGTCTTTGACAACAAGACGAGACCGAGCCGCCCTACATTCGATAATGACAGAGTCAACCGTCCAGGTCGACCCAAT
>SFMI01000174.1 GCA_004554425.1 Candidatus Saccharimonadota bacterium
CCAGATAATTTTGAATTTGATCCTTCTGATGAAAGCATTTTAACGGGGTGGAAAGGGATTAAAAAACAACGCAGCATAGAGTTGCCCACAGTCTCTCCTTCTAGAGCAAAGGTAACTTCTGTAGCTGAGGGAGCTTTTGCCAATTCTACCGAATTAGCCAAAATTGTTGTACCTGAAGGCATTGTGGCTATAGGTAAAGGGGCTTTTCTCAATTGCAGCAGTTTGGGCAGTGTAATTCTGCCCAGCACTTTAAAAACTATCGGTGACGAGGCTTTTAAAGGTTGTGTTTCTTTAAAAAATATAACTTTTGGCTCTTCTTTAGAGCAACTAGGCAAATCGGCTTTTAGCGAGTGTACTTTACTCAAGAAGGTTGCTTTCACTTCTGGCTCTGCTTTGACAGAAATTCCTCAGCGGTGCTTTTTTGATTGCGAAAGTTTGCATGAAATAAAATGGCCAGAGTCTTTACAAGAAATCAAAGAAGAAGCCTTTCGGTCCTGTACGTATCTGGAATCTCTTAGTTTCCCTCCTTCTTTGGCCAAGATCGGCTATTCCGCTTTTCGCGGCTGTACGCGTTTAAAATCTTTACATGTTCCTGAAGATCTGAAAGTGGTGGCAGAATTTGCCTTTGCCGAATGCTCTTCTCTAGAAACTGCCGAACTTCCGGAAGATATTGTCGTTTTG
Source organism: Candidatus Saccharimonadota bacterium (assembly GCA_004554425.1). Taxonomy (GTDB): domain Bacteria; phylum Vulcanimicrobiota; class Xenobia; order Xenobiales; family Xenobiaceae; genus Bruticola. The sequence goes on from SFMI01000174.1 coordinate 682, forward strand.
GAAGGCGGTATTTTTAATAATTGCTCTAAGTTGCGCTCTGTAAAGCTGAGCAATAACTTGCAAAAAATTGGCGCTGGAACTTTCAGTGGATGTACCGCTTTAAAAGATTTAGCTTTTCCTGCTTCTCTTTCTTCTATAGGAGTGCGAGCTTTTTGTGATTGCGTAAGTTTGCAAAAACTCAATTTGAGCCGTTGCAAATTATCTGTTTTGGAGCAGGAAGTATTTAGCGGCTGTAGCGGATTGCATGAAATTTATTTGCCTTTTTGCTTGCGAGAAATTTATAAAGCTTGTTTTAAGAGTTGCAGTGAGCTCTATTCTGTAGAAATTCCTGGGGAAGTTGTTTCTTTAGGCGAGCGCTGTTTTGAAAATTGCCGCAAACTTAATGAAATAGACCTCTCTTCTGTTCCTGTAGCTATTCCTGAAGGTTTTTGCTCAGATTGCTCTCAGCTTAGTGCCATTCGCTTCCATAGCGATACTCCGGAAATAGGTACATGTGCTTTTGCTAATTGCCGTTCGTTGGTCGAGCTTGAGTTGCCGGAAAAGTTACGAGTCATTCGCGATCGGGCTTTTTTAAATTGCTCCGGACTTTTGGAAGTAAATTGCGGCCAAGAATTGCGCCAACTTGGGTCTGAGGCTTTTAAAGGATGTAACGCTTTGCGTCGGGTTGATTTACCCGCTTCTTTAACTGTGTTTGGTAAAGAAGGAGTGATCTTTAGTAGCGAAGCCGATGAATTGGTCATTTATGGCACGCCAAGCAGTAGCGCCGAAGATTATGCTCGCTTGCATCGCATAAAGTTCTACGATCCTCTTCTCCACGAAATAAAAGAAGAGGGGAGTGAAGAAGATAATGAGCTTGATGGTGCGGACACTTCTGATGATACTTCCGACGAAGATCTTACTCCGGAAGAAGAAGAGACTGAAGTCGTCCTTCCGGGTAGCAATACTATACGCCGTCAAGTGTTTGGCTTGCGGGTAAATCCCTCTTCTTACAAGGCTATTACTTCAAAAGGTGACTGGATTGTCATTCGTCACAAGGCTTTTGAGAAAAAAGCCGACGCTCGTTCCAATGTTCCAATTGCTGTTCATTTGGAAGGCATAAATCATATAGGGAACAGAGCCTTTTGTAATCGTAATGTCGTTTTTCTCGATTGTTCCGACAACTTAGTATCTATAGGCAAAGCTGCTTTTTGGGGTTGCAATTTGTTGCAAAAAGTACGCTGGTCTAGCCGTTTGAGCTTTATTGATAAAAGCGCCTTTTGGGGATGTAATTCTTTGAAAAACTTAGACTTCCCCGATTCTTTGCAATTTATCGATAACTGGGCTTTCTTGGGTTGTTCTGGCATAGAAAGCATACATTTGCCCTCTTATTTGGTCTCGTTGGGAGATTATGTTTTTGCTTATTGCTCCAGCTTAGTCAACATTATCATCCCTTCTGGCACACGTTCTCTGGGAGTGGGAGTATTTTTCGGTTGCACATCCCTGCGCCGTGTGGTCATACCTCCTTCAGTAAAGCAATTCGGCCCAGAAATGTGCAAATTTAGCCCTATTTTTGGCAATGGCTGTACTTTGGATAGCAGCTCTGAAACTGATGAAAAAGCCAAAGATACAGAGCAAATTATTATTGTTTGTCAAAAAGATTCGGCCGCTCATGAGTATGCTTTGCAATTTGGCATGAAGTATGAGCTAACTAATTTTGAAGACGGTTGTGTGGCCAATGAACTGATAACAAAGGGCGGAGATTATATGCTGTGTGGCTTGGGAGTTCACGACAGTATTTCTAAATGTACTCAAGCCTTTAGCGTTAAGTCTGGACATAGCATTGCCAAGCCTGTAGTGCGTCTACTTAAATCTGAAGCAGATAAGGTAATGGCTTCAGAACGTAGTGTTTTAAATCCGGATAATTGCTCCGGTTTGTCTCAGGCTGAAGTTTTTGCTCTTCTTCAAGGTGCTTATGAACTGGCAGATTTGGCCGGTTACATAAAAGCTTGGCACAGAGTATCTGCTTCTAGTGCCAAGAGAATCTTGAATTCTTCGCGTCTGTTTTCTTCTATAGAAGATATTTCGCCAATCAAAGATATTGTGGTCAAAGATTCCCCTGTCGTCAAAGAAGTGCAGCCTAAAGAAGTCGATCCTATAAAAATTCTGAAAGCAGCTTGCGATATTTTAGATCGCATGGAAAAAATAGGTTGGCTCCATATGTCTGGTACAGAAGGGCAGAAGAAAGCTTATCGCCTGCATAAAACAACATTTGAAAATATGTCTACTACTGAGCAAGAGCTTCCTTCAGATGCGGCTGTTTCCCAGAAAAATGCTACTACAGAGGAAGCAACTGTTACGACTTCGCTAAAAGCAGAGATTGCAGAGAGCATTTTGGCTTTGAGTGAAAAACAGCCTACGCATATTTTGTCTCAGTTGTCAGCTTCAGAGCGCAGCTTGGCCGAAATATCAAAATCTTGTGCTGCTGTTGCTGTTGGAGCTTTAAGCAATAGTTTCCCCGCAGCAACAATAAAGGTTAACCAAGGACTGGAGCCTTCTAAGGGGACCATCGCTCTAAGTAGAATAAGAACGAGCAATGAAGAGAAAACTCGTTCGCTTCCCAAACAAGTTGAATCCAAGCAAACTGAAGAAAAAGTTGTTCGGCCTGTTCTCTCCAAAGAGGATAGTAAAGTAAAAGTTCAACGAGCT
>SFMI01000030.1 GCA_004554425.1 Candidatus Saccharimonadota bacterium
CAAAAAGCTATTGAAACTGGACGCATAATTACTGTAGAAGAGCACTCTACAATTGGAGGCTTGGCTTCTACAGTATCTGAATATTTGGCCCAAAACGATTTAGAAGATCATGTACAATTGCGCACAGTAGGACTTATAAATACAATTGACAGCCCAAACTTAGAAGATCACGGTATCTCTATGGAAGAACTAACCCAACAAGCCAAAATGATTTTGGGCTTTAAAGAAGACGAATTGTAAAAGCAAAGTAAAACGGCGCCCATTTTGGCTAAGATAAAAATTCTAGCCAAAATGGGCGCCATTATTTTCGCACACCTATGACGGAACTTTAGCTATTTATTGCAAAATACCGCCATTGAAGCTGCTCCAGAATAAATGAGTGATAGCTATAGCCACTGCGTCGGCAGTATCGTCCGGAGTGGGAGGCTTTTCCAGCCCTAAAGTGAGCACTACTGCCGCCCCTATATCCTTTTTCTTGGCTTTACCGTCGCCGGTCATGGTTTCTTTTATCTCCGAAGGAGTATATTCAAAAACCGGCACCCCAGCTTCATGAGCAGCTAGAAGAATAACTCCTCTAGCTTCAGCCACCGCAATACCACTAGTGATATTGCGGTTGAAAAACAACTTTTCTATAGCCAGTTGCTCGGGACTATACTTAGCCAATACTGCCTTTATTCCAGTATATACAGCTGCCAAGCGCTCGCCAGAAGCTTCGTCTTTGCCTGTTTCTATACAACCGCAATCCAACAGAGAAAGCTGACCTTCATCAGAAGCAGCTACTACTCCCCAACCACAGCGAGCGTTTCCCGGATCGATACCTAAAACTATCTGAGACAAAATTAGTCTTCCATAGCCTCATCAGGAATATCGGCGTTGGAGTAGACATTTTGCACATCATCGAAATCTTCTAAGGTTTCGATTAAACGCAATACGCCTCTGGCTTGCTCTACGCTCAGCTCTACGGTATCTTTAGCTACCTGGGAGAAGCTGGCATCTTCAATAGTGTAGCCAGCAGCTTCCAAAGCGTCTTTGACAACGTGAAGCTTATTGGGCTCGGTAAGCACATTGAAGTACTCGCCGTCGGAATTCATATCTTCAGCACCAGCATCGAGAGCGGCCATAAGGAGCTCTTCTTCATCGACACCTTCAGCGGGAATTTGTAACACGCCATAGCGAGTGAAGTTCCAGCTTACGCAACCAGTTTCACCTAAGTTGCCGCCCAACTTGGAGAAAGTGGAGCGTACGTCGGCAGCGGTACGATTGCGGTTGTTGGTAGCGGCTTCTACAATAATAGCCACACCGTGAGGGCCGTAACCTTCGTAGCTGACTTCTACATAATCTTCACCGTCACCGGAACCACTGGCTTTTTCAATAACGCGCTTGATGTTATCGGCAGGCATATTGACTGCACGAGCTCTTTGAATGGCGATCTTTAAGATAAAGTTGGTCTCAGGGTCCGGTCCACCTTTACGAACAGCCATATAAATATCTTTAGAAAGCTTAGTAAACAGTTTGCCGCGCTGAGCGTCAACTTTACCTTTTTTCAAACGAATGTTATGCCATTTTGAGTGACCAGACACAGGAACCTCCAAATTTATCGCCTTTGCGGGCGAACAGGAATGCGGATTATTCCGCCGGTTGAGTTAGCTTATATAAGCTTGGATTTTAAGTTTACCGGACCAAAACCCCAAACTGTAAGCTAAGCCCAACCGATTTAAAAAAGTTATAAGTAAAAATTAGGGATGAATACGGCTCATAGTACGAGCGTAAGGAATAGCCTCGCGCACATGTTCAATACCGCAAATCCAGGCTACAGCCCTTTCGATGCCTAAGCCGAAGCCAGAGTGAGGCACAGAACCATAACGGCGCAAGTCTAAATACCACTGATAAGCTTCTAAAGGCAAGCCGTTTTCTTTAATGCGAGCTTCCAAAAGCTCAAAGTCGTCGATTCTCTGGCTGCCGCCAACAATTTCTCCATAGCCTTCAGGAGCTAAAGTGTCGACGCTGCGGCAAACTTCAGGACGACCAGGCTCAGGCTTCATATAGAAAGCCTTGCAAGAGCAAGGATAGTGATGGACGAAAACGGGCTTGTCGTAACGCTGGCCGATGATGGTTTCGTCGGGAGCGCCGAAGTCGTCTCCCCATTTAAAGTCTACGCCCTGGCTTTGCAAATACTCGACTGCTTCGTCGTAAGATAAGCGCGGGAACGGAGGCTTAATAGCTTCCAATTTGCTCAAGTCGCGCTCTAAGATTTTGAGCTCTGGTAAACGGTTGCGCAAAACATTAGCTACTACGTAGCTAATCATTTGCTCTTGTACTTCCATGCTCTGATCCAGATCGGTAAAGGCCATCTCCGGCTCAACCATCCAGAACTCAGTCAAGTGACGACGAGTCTTCGATTTTTCGGCGCGGAAAGTGGGACCGAAGCAATAAACTTTACCAAAAGCCATAGCCGCAGCTTCACCATAGAGCTGACCGCTCTGAGTAAGATAAGCTTTGGTGTCAAAATAATCAGTCTCAAAGAGAGTAGAAGTACCTTCGCAAGCACTAGGAGTTAAGATGGGACTATCAACACGAAGGAAACCGTTGTTGTCTAACCATTCGCAAATCGAGCGCATAATCTCGGCACGAATACGCAAAATGGCATGCTGGCGAGAAGAACGGATCCAAAGGTGACGATGATCCATCAAGAACTCGGTACCGTGCTCTTTAGGAGTGATGGGATAATCGACAGAGCCGGAAATAAGACGTACATGCAAAGCCTGGATTTCGTAACCACACGCTGAACGCTGATCTTCGCGAACTACGCCGACAATTTCAAAGGAGGACTCCTGAGTTAAACTCTTGGCAACTTGGAACTCTTCAGGAGAGCACTCCGACTTAACTACCACCACTTGAATAGTGGCCGTGCCGTCACGCATTTGCAAGAAAAGGATCTTGCCACTGGAGCGCAACTTGCGCAACCAACCTTTAATAACGACTTTCTGACCGACATATTTGCCGATATTTTCTAATGTGACATAGGGGTAATCCCAGTCGCTTTGGCACTCGCTTTGGACAGCGCCTTCACTTTTAACTTGCTCTTCCATATCCAACCTCCGAGGGGGGACTTTTTACGCGACTCAGCTTAGGCCCTTCTGCTCAAGTGTCAATTAGGCCAAATTACAAAAGTGCAGGAAGCGAATCGCACCATTAAGATGATTATTTGCGCAAGGAAATAATGCGCCTTTGCGCTGACACAATACCCGCTACTCCACTGGAGCTTCGGCGGGAGCTCCAGCAGCTTCGGAAGTGCCGCCTATAGGAACTGCCTGCGGCTCAGGAGGAGCAATTGCAGGAGCTTCAGGCGCTGGAGCACTTACTGGCGGCGGAGCTGCCGTATCAGGAGTATATACAGTATCGGGAATAGGTATATTCTCCGGCGTCAAATCGGGAGTGACCGATTCGGAATGCTCAGTAGAAACATCAGGCACAACCTCTCCCCAAGTTTGAGGAGCATCAGCAGGCACAGGCGTAGGCTCAGTTTCTGTCTGAGAAGGAGCAGCCTGGCTTTGATCTTCTTTCTTAGTGCCGCAGCCATCGTCTTTAGGTGCAGCGATACTGGGCACAGAAGCTACTCCACCATGGATAGGACAGAACTTATTGGGCACTTCGCCGGGGCGGAAATATTCTTTGTAAGTGCTCATACATTTAGCTCCAGCGCGGCATTTTGATTCGCTGCACATAAGTACTGATACCAAACCAGACTTGGGCTTTTCAAATTGTTTGTTGGGAAGATCTTTAACGGCGTAGCTCATAATAGCTTTCCAAATGGGAGCAGCCACATCACCACCGTAACCACGCCACATGGAAGTATAGTCGTCATTGCCAACCCAAACTGCGCAAGTATATTGAGGAGTGAAACCGACAAACCAACCGTCGCGATAATCGTCAGTGGTACCAGTTTTACCTCCGACGGCACGGCCGGGAATTTGAGCTCCGTAACCGGTGCCACCTTCAACGGCACTCTTAAGCATAGAGCACATAGTATAAGCGGTAGATTCGGAAAGAACTTCCTCTTGACGAGGGAAAGCATTATCTTCAATAACGTTGCCGTCATTGTCGTAGACCATCTTGATACCGCTAGGCTGAACTTTTATACCTCCATTAGGGAAGCAAGTAAAAGCACAAGCCATTTCTAAAGGCGTAACTACAGCTGAACCCAAAGCCAAAGAAAGGTTGGGCTCCAAACGCTCTTTTATGCCCATGCGGTAAGCATACTCTATAACTCGCTCGGGGCCGACCATAGTGAGTAGCTTTACTGCGGCAACGTTACGCGAGCCCATAAGAGCACGCAACATAGGAATATTACCTAAGAACTTACCGTCAGAATTCTTAGGAGACCAAGTTTCAGTATCGCTGATTTTATAAGTAGTCGGGCTATCAGAGATAATCGTATCCGGGCCATAACCAGACTCTACAGCTGTTGTATAGACAAATACTTTGAAGCAAGATCCTGGCTGGCGACGAGCTTGCCAAGCGCGGTTAAACTGATTGTCTTTGCTCCAACCGCTGCCGCCAACCATAGCGCGGATATAACCAGTAGAATTTTCTACCACTACGGCAGCCGCTGTGCTGGCGTTGTACCACTCTTTATTTTGAGCAATCTTTTCAGCTACGATCTTTTCGGCTTTTTCTTGAAGCTTAAGATCTACGGTAGTATAAATTTTCAAACCGCCGCGATAGAGCATATCTTCGCTGTAACGGTTATTAAGTTCTTTCAATACGTAGGTGGTGAAATAAGGAACTTTGAGCACCTGGAACTCGGTGCGTCCCTTGTTGGCATATTTGATACCTTTGCGCAAAGTATCGACAGCTTCACGATATTGCTTCTGGGTAATCATGTCCAGCTGGCGCATACGGCCCAATACTTCCAAAGCTCGCGAAGCGGCAGCACGTTCGTCTACCAAAGGAGAATAATAGCTAGGTGAAGCCGGCAAACCGGCAATAATAGCCGCTTGTACAGGAGTAAGCTTATCAGGAGTAGTTAAAAAATAGACATTGGCAGCAGCGTGAACACCATAAGCGCCTGCGCCTAAGTAAACATGATTGAGATAAAGCTCAAGAATTTCATCTTTACTAAAGCTCTTTTCAATTTGCAAAGCTAAGAGAGCTTCTCTTATTTTACGATGAAAACTTAAGTCGTCATTAAGGAAGAAGGCGCGAGCCAATTGCATAGTAATAGTGGAAGCGCCTTGGTGAACTTGACCACCGGAGCGGTAAAGATCGACAGCGGCACGTAATACGCCGATAGGGTCGACGCCGTGATGCTCATAAAAGCGCGAGTCCTCAATAGCCAAAATAGCATTGCGCATATTGGGCGAGATCTTCTTTAAGGGAACCCAAGTGCGGTTCTCGCGGAAAAGAGTAGCAATAACCTGACCGTCAGAAGAATAGATGCGCGTAGTTTCAGCTGGATCGTATTGATGTAATTTACTTACGTCGGGCAGTCCTTTGGCGTAGTTGTTGATGATAACATAGCCAGCCACACCTGCCGCTATAAGCACCAGCAGAATAGAGAAACTGGCCCAATAGAGAAACTTACCTAAACGAGCCAAACACCCAAATTTACTCTTAGGTTTTTGAGGTGAAGTGCCGTTCTCGCCTTTACTCATATCAGAATTTACTTACCTATTATTAAAAAAAAATTGATAGCCAAAGCAATATGCCGTTTCAGAAACAGACCCTAGAGAGTTTTTCAACTCGCGAGCCGGTTCCTTTAAGCTTCTTGCTTAGCCTCTTCCTGAGTGTCTTCGACTTGATCTTCAGTCTGTTCGGCAGCTTCGGCCTCTTGATTATTGTTTTTGTCTTTGCTTACTTCGCTTAAGACACCAAAAACGAAATTTTTCGAACGCTCTGTAGAGTATTCTTCAGAAAGATCCGAGCAGCAATTGATAATAGCCTTGTCGGAAGTAGTGCGAGCCGCTTCTTCGTCAAATAAAAGGCCAAAAATACCGATGCGGAGCAAATTGCGCTCGACAGCAGCCAGGCGCTCAACTTGCCAATTGCAAGTAATATGCTTTTGCAAAAGGGCATCAATTTCACTCAAATGGCTGTTGACGCCATCAAAAATGCGAGTAGTGAGGTCTTTAATGTAGCGATCCGATTCGTAATAAAGCACATCGGAAAGAACGAGATGGCGTACTTGAGAAGCGCCCTCTCCTCCAGGTACGAAGTCGGTAAAATTGAGTTCACGCTGGTAAAGAGCTTGCATAGCAAAAATAACAGCGCGTTTGACGGGATCGGATAATTCGTTACGATAACGAACAGCGTCATCTGCCCAAGCTGATGATGTGAAGCCGCCTTCCTTCTCATACTCATCGCGCATCTTAGAGGCCTCGATGTACTGTTCTCCCAATCTGTTGCGACCAACAAGTCTAACATTACTCATGATGATATTTACCAATCCCAAACATCAGATTAAATATGTCTACTGAACTGAATTAGCCGACGAAAGCCGGAGCCTAAAGCTGCCAACGTCCGCAAGCAACTCTGTCCAAATCGTTAAAATCTTGTAAGACTTTTATATTTTCAAAACCGGCCGCTTGCATAAGCGAGCGCACCGCTTCGCCTTGCGTACAGCCTATTTCTAAAGCTAAACCGCCACCAGGTTGCAAATATTGAGGCGCCTGACTGATTAGCTTTTTTATTAAATCCAAACCATCTCGACCGCTAAAAAGAGCCAAGCTCGGCTCATAAGCAGCCACATCTTGATCGGCGGCAGGCCCTTCCGAAATGCCAATGTAAGGCGGATTAGCCGAAATAAATTGGAAGCGTCCTTCAATCTCGGCAAATAGATCACCGCCATGCCACTTTAGATCATATTTCGGCACCAGCCGACTTCTATTAGCTGAAAAATAGCGGAAAGTTTCAGCTGAAAGATCCTGAGCTTCAGCCTCTATTTCAGGACGAAGGGCTTTTATACTCAAAATAACGCAACCACTACCAGTGCAAAGATCGAGCACCCTGGGGCCTGCCACTTCGGCCTTTCCTTCACAAACAGCCCCTTGGTAGCCTTCAGCTTCAAACTCATCTATCCAGTTTAAAACAGTATCTACCAACAGTTCCGTTTCTGGCCGCGGTATTAGCACGCCTGGCCCAACCTTAAAAGTGAAACCGTAAAAGCCTCGCTCTTGTAAAATATAGGCTGTCGGCTCGCCGCGAAAACGCCTCATAAGCCCATCTTGCACTTGCTCGGCAATGACGTCAGGCAACAACTTTTCAGCTTGAGTGAAAAGTTGCACTTCTGTTAAACCGACCAAGTGTTGCACAATAATTTCGGCTTCGCGGCGAGCTTCGCTAGCACTAAAAGATCCGCTGCTCTTTAGCAAAGCTTGTCCCCAGCGCAAAACACTTTGCAAAATGGGCGGCGTAGGAAAATCCAAAGAGCTAATCTTGTCCCAATTTTTCCATAAGCTCTTTTTGTTCATTTTCGCAAAGGGCCTTAACAATATCTTCCAGGTCGCCGCCCATAACGGCGTTGATATTATGCACAGTAAAACCTATACGGTGATCGGTAACACGACTCTGAGGGAAGTTATAAGTGCGGATCTTTTCTGATCTATCACCTTGGCCAACTTGAGAGCGACGGTTGGAAGTAAGCTCATCTTCGGCTTTTTGTCTCTCAATTTCCAACAAGCGAGCTTGCAAAATACGCATAGCTTTTTCGCGGTTTTGGCGCTGAGAGCGCTCGTCTTGGCAAGTAACCACTAAGCCTGTAGGCAAGTGAGTAATGCGGATAGCCGATTCGGTTTTGTTTACGTGCTGACCGCCGGCGCCCGAAGAACGATATGTATCAATGCGCAAATCTTTCTCATTGATAGGTACTTCGTCTACACTGTCTACTTCGGGCAATACCGCCACAGTGACTGTAGAAGTGTGGATACGACCGGAAGCTTCGGTGGCAGGCACACGCTGAACGCGATGAACGCCACTTTCAAATTTCATATGCTGATAGACGTCGTGTCCGGTAATTGAGAAAGTAACTTCCTTCATGCCGCCCAAATCGGTATCTTGGCGAGCTAAAATTTCTGTCTTCCAGCCCATACGGTCGGCATAATATAAATACATGCGGAATAATTCTTGAGCGAATAAGGACGACTCTTCACCACCAGCGGCGGGACGAATTTCTACAATAACGTTGCGCCCGGCATAAGGATCGCGAGGCAAAAGCAAGCGAGTAAGTTCGTCTTCCAACTGAGCGCGACGCTGTTCGAGCTCTTCAATTTCAGCGCGGTAAAGATCGCGCATTTCCGGATCGCTTTCATTGGTTAAAGCGTGGTGACTTTCATTGATATGCTCGACGACATTGCCTAAATCCCGAGAACGCAAAGCCACTTCCTCGATAGATTTGCGCTCTTTGGAAAGCTTCTGATACTCGGCAGGATTGCCCAATACTTCGGGATTGCACAAGCTGTGTTCGAGCTCTTCAAAGCGACGCTCCATTTCCTTGAGTTTGGATAAATCGAGCATAATTCGTACCTCAAAAAAAAACTAAAAAACAACGAAGTGCCCTTTATAGAACACTCGCTGTATTTTTTTACGGACAACCCCACCCCGCTTAGCAACTTTTCTCAAAAGCGAAAAGCTGCAATTTTTTTCCCCCATAATACGCAGAAAGCGTTCCCGAGGATACTTCTAACCCTAGAAACGCTACTCCGCAAAACCGGTTTTAGACCGGCCCTATAGCAACTAATCTTTAATTTTATAACGCTGACGGAACTTCTCTACCTGTCCCTCGCGAGCGACAGCACGCTTCTTACCGGTGTAGAAAGGATGGCAGGCGCTGCAAATTTCAACGCGCATGTCTTCCAAGGTAGCCAGGGTCTCAAAAGTGTTGCCGCAGGAACAACGAATGGTTGTTTTGTGCAACTTCGGATGAGTGTTTGCTTTCACGTTTTTACCCTCTTTGTACCCTTAACACCGCGCCTTTTTGTCGGTTTCAGGGTTGCTAGATTTCTAGGTCTTCAATTAACCCAGCATGAACGGCGCTGATTATACCACAGGAACGATAAAAATGGAAGGCCCTCCCTTCTATATTCCTGCAATTTGCTATAACTAAACCTCTATTCCGGGGCAAGATGGCAGGGAATTTGTGGCCAGCTGCGCTAAAAACAAGCGCTATCTAAAAAAAGCCGAAAGTTTCACTTTTATGCTAAAAAAAATTTGCATTTTTTTTCTAGCCTGTTTACTGTTACTCGGATGCAGTGAGGCCTATTTAGCTTTTAAAGGTTATGCTTTACCTGATCCGCATAATTTGGAAGCAGCCCATTTTGATGATGCAGAGTGCGGTTGGTTACCTACTCCTGGCCATTCTTACTCTAGAGAGGATCCGCAAGCTGCAACTACTGTTGGTGCTAACTTTTGCCGCCTTTCCTGCCCTCCAGAAGAAACTGCTTGGCTAGCTAAGCAGCGCCAGAAAGCCCTTTTATTGGGATGTTCCTACACTTTTGGCATGGGCGTAAAAGACGAAGAAACTTTCGGCTGGTTACTCAATCAAAAGCAACAGCGCTTCTATTTCACTAACGGAGGAGTTATCGGCTATAGCACTTATCAATGCCTAAAGCGCTTAGAAAAATTCTTCCGCCAAGGAGCCAAGCCGCGCCTAGTCATTTATGCTTTTATAAACGATCATTTAATGCGCAATGTGTCTTGTCGAATTTTTGGCAAAGCGGCCGAAAGTTTCGACTTTATCGAAACGCCATACTTTGAAGTGCGCCCCTCTGGTCAGACCATTTTTCACCCGCTGCGCCATTTGGCTTGGCCAGGCGAAAAATATTTACGCACGGTCAATTTTGCCAATCGCCTTTATGTAAATCGTTTAACTGAACAAACACGCCAAGTACGCTTTGATAAAGAAGCTTCTCATCAAGTGTATCGCCACTTAGTGAGCCAAATGGCCGATTTGTGCCATAAAAACGGAGCAGTCTTGGCAATAGTCAGCCTAGATACTTCCAGCAATTGGCTCTCCCCCACGCTTTCGCCTCATAGCGCAACCGATTTTAATCAGCAAGCCGCCGCGCCAGTACCATATTTAGACGCCAATTGCGAAAATTTGTATAAACCTGAATACCATGTTCAAAACAGACTAGATTTTCACCCTGCTGCCATTGCTCATAACTTTTGGGCTCAAAAGATAGCTACTTTTATACAAAGTATCGAGCTTCCCTAAAACCTTAAAGAGAAAACGGCCCGCCAAGCTCATTTTTACTTAGCAACTTTTGCTAAGAAACTTGCCCAGTTGGCCGTATCTCTTTAACGATATAAAGCCATCGCTATTTAGTATTATCTTTCTTGGGATCTACATTAACAGGAATACTATTCTTTTTAATTTCGGCTACGCCACTCATAACGCACCCGTCTTCTTGCAAAGATACAACCGAATAGCCATAGCCCATAGTACGCCCCATATCTTCTAAAGCTTGGCAGAAAATTTCCAACATTTTTTTATCACCCAAAACAGCAGAAGAAAGGCGACTCTTAATACCAGCAGCAGCATCATTCCTGTTGGCTTTAATATCTTCGCAACTAAAAACTAAGCCACAAAGTTTACCCTCTTGGGCAGCTTGTTTAATTAAAGGTACATCAGCCCAAGTTTTTGCATATTTGCCAGACAACATATCATCAAAAGTTGTCTGACTTTCCATATTGAAAGCCGCTACCAACTGATCGTTGGTAATAGTTAAGAAAGTGTTACGGCCAAAAGGAATCTTATAGACGCGACAATTATTTATGTCGTAAGAAGGGCACATGGCGGCAAATAAAGGTACGCTAGGCAAACTAAGCAGGAAGCCTTCAAAATCTCCGCCGTTTTTCAGTCCTAAAGTAACTACCACCGGCATACTGGTAGCCTTATGTGGATTGCTGGTAGCTACATTGACAAATTGCTCTCCTTGAAGTCGGCTCAAACCATCGATAGATACGGTAAATTCTCCGGTAAGCATACTTAAAAGCTTATCCATGCTACTGCCGACGCGGCGCAGCATTTCATCAGGTATTTGACGTCGTTCTCTACCTTCAGGAGTCAAACCCATAATGTCGTAGACTATTTTCCAAACTGTTTGGATATTGACGGAAATTAAGCTACTGTTGGCAGAGGGGTGATATTTGAAAGACTTAAATTCAACATTGTTGGCTTTATTGAGAAAAAGCTTGGCATAATTGCCTATTTCTTTAGGATCGCATATCAAGCGAGCAGAAAATCCGATCTGTTTACCGGCTTTGGTTCTTTCAATTTTACCTTTGAAAAAGCCATATTGCATGGACTTAATAAATTTTATAAGTCTTATATCTACCTGTTCGGATTTCATAAGTCGAATAAATTTATCGTTTTCGTGAAGACGTTTGAAGTTGACAAAGCCAAGGCCTAAGGCATCTGTATCGATCTTGCCTATATACTCTTGGAAGCCTGGCTCAGCAAGCAAAGAGTCTTTCTCTTGACGGGAAGCTAAAATAGTACTCAGATCTTGGCCAGAGGTACCAACAAAAAGAGTAGTTCCTTGAATAGACCAGGATAAGCCCCTTGTATTTTTACTAGGACAGTAGATTAGACCGTCCATACTGGGGATGGTAACGTATTTCAAGCCAGGGTTCCTTTTAATAGAGAGCTCCTGAAATTTTTTCATAGTTTGCTCAATAGGAGCTTTGGGCTTGAATTTTTGCATATAAACGCACAAGCCAACATTTTCTTTATTAGGAAGACGGGCAATCATAGCTCCGGCGCCTTCAGCATGTAAAGCCAAATCTTTGAAAAGATCGAAGTTTATTTCCTCAGGGAAAACTTGACTGAGTTGACTTTTTATAACCGTATTGCCAGCAACACCCTGTAGCAAACCGTTAAAAAGATTATTTAAATTGTCCTCTTGACGTAAATCTACGGCTATAAGAGCAATACTGTCACGCGGAGCCATACGGGCTGCTTCGTAAACGATATTTTTTCGATAAACTCCAAAAAATGTTTTTAGCAAGCAAATTATCAGTGAAACCACCACAATTAGGCATATGATAACCTTTGCGGAGAGACGAACTCTGGAACCAGTTTTGATTTCTTTGTCATTTTGGGGAGCAACAGACTCAGAAGCAGAAGGCTGACAAGCGGAAGAATCATTGCTAACTTCCCCACTATTATTGTCATTTAGAGAATCTGAAGCTGAATTTTGGCTATTGATAGGAGAATAATCGCAATCTTCATCTTGACGAAAGCCAGAATTATAAAATTCTTCACTCATAGTAGACAGCAGCTCCGTTTCTATTGTTTTTCAATAGTAAAGCTTATTTTTTCGTTTTCGCAACGAATAAACCTAGTATTTTTTTTCTTTTTTGCTTGCTTAGCAAAGCTTGCTCTAAAGCTTCAACCTGTTCGAGATGTAGCTTACAAGTGTGTGAAGGCTTAGCCATAACCAAGAGCGAAGGGCTGGTATATTTTAATATTTGGCAGGCAGGATAAAAATATGGCAAAGTTTTGTAATAAGTGTGGCACACAGGTAAGAGAGAATGCCCGTTTCTGCAATATTTGCGGCAATCAGCTTCGCGTAACGCCAGCGACGCCTTCTCCAGCAGCGCTCACTCCAACTTTGCCTTCAACACCTCCAACAGCCGCAGCCTCTTCAGCCGTTCCCCCGGTTCCTCAAACGCCACAATTTTTTCAATCCTACGATTTTGAACCCGGCGGCCCTTCCTTTGCTGGGCAGTCAAGTTCTGCGCCTTATCCTTCGCCTTCATCCAGCCCTATGCGCGATTCTTCCCGGCCATTGCCGCCCCTAAGCGATTTCTTTGGCGCCGAAGATGATGATGAGGCAAGCAACAAACGCGAATTGGCCGAAGATACCATCATGAACTTCTCGCTTTGGGCCGCCGCTATAGTATTGGTGCCTATTCCTTTTTGCGATTTAGTTTTGCTTATGCCTATCCAATCGGCTATGGTAATTGCCATAGGCAAAGTTTATGGAGTAAACGAAACTCCCGAGCGCATTTTGGCTATTATCGCCGGTTCTTGCGGCGCCAGCGTCTTTGGTCAACTAACTGCCGTCTTTTTGAGCAATTTAATCCCCATCATCGGATCTTTAGTGAGCGCTCCTTTTATTTTCGGTTGGACTTACGGATTAGGTAAAGTGGCTATACGCTACTTTGAATCGAAAGGTCAAGCTAGCGAAAGCGAATTAAAGTCTATTTTCAAGCAAGCTAGCAAAGAAGCCAATAGTAAATACGATCCTAGCAAGGTAGGTTCAGCTCAGGCTTCTTTAGACAATTTGCGCCAATATATGTCGGAAGAAGATTATATGAAAATTAGAGAGCGCTTCGGCCCTGAAGCCAATCGCTAGCCACAAAGCCACACTATTTATAAAGCGGCGCTGCTTTTAGAATTGATTCAAACTCCAGTTGGATAGACCCAACTGGTAGGCGCCTACAGCTCCACTAAATTCTCCGCGCTCCAAAATAACGGCTCGGTGGTTGAGTAAAGCTCCGGCTCGCACCAAAACAGCTCGCAAGACAGGATTATTACGCAATGTAGATCCTGCATATACAATAGTGTGAGTGCGACACTGATTCATCATACCGGCGGCAATTAAAGCAATATTTTCCCCCACCATTCCCATAATGCCGGCCATAATATCGGCGTCAGAAGGGCGCTCGATTTCATAATCGCCAGCCAAGCGTCCAAAATTGGAAGCGGTAATATTATCGGCAATGCCTACTTGGCCGGGCGGATAGATATCTTTAAGCAGCAAGTCTACTCCGGAGCGCTTACCTTTTTGAGCTAAAAGGCAAACCTCTTCAAAACTGCTGCCAGGAATAAGAGCGCGGCCCAGGCCCAAAATAGTGCCACCTCCTAAAGCAGAACCGCCCACACGACTAATAGAAACGCCATTCACAAAAAGAAGCGAAGTGCCGGTGCCCACTGAGCCTAAAATATAGGGCAATTCTACACCGCTAGAACCAGGCAACAACTTGGAAGCGCCAGCGCCCCAAGCCACAAATTCATTGACGCCAAAAACTTGCGGTATGTGCTCTTCTTTAGCTTCGCTGCGTCGACAGCGAGCTCGGTGACGAAATTCGGAAGCGCCACGGCCGGTAACGCCGCAAAATTGTACGCCCAAATTTATGACATGATCTAACACTTCCTCACAACTGTAATTTTTGAGAAAAGTTAGCACTAGCTCCTCGCCAGGACGGGCGATAGCTATTTTGGTAAGGGTTCCGCCTATGTCGAGGCCGCAACCACAAAGGTGTTCTAAATCGTCGGAGTATTTGTACATTTTTCCAATATATACACAAAAGTAGCCTAAGGCGGCAAAAAAAAGCAGCTGTCATATTTGGGCTTTTTCTCAAGAAAGGCTGAGAAAAAGACTAAATACAGCTGCCGCGGCGCCGCCCAGTTAGCCTCAAATTGAGAGGACTAATAGCTAGCGCTGATCTTTAGTTAAAATAGCGTCGATAATGCCATAATCGAGAGCTTCTTGACTAGACATGTAATGGTCGCGCTCAGTATCTTCGCAAATTTTTTCGTAGGGCTGGCCAGTATGGTTAGCTAAAATACGATTGAGGTTTTCGCGCGTCTTCAAAATTTGTTTAGCATGAATATCAATATCGGTAGCCTGGCCGCCGATTTCTCCGATCCAGGGCTGGTGGATCATAATGCGCGAATAAGGCAAAGCAAAGCGCTTACCTTTGCAACCGCCAGCTAAAAGCACAGCCGCAGCACTGGCAGCCATACCCATGCAAATGCAAGAAACATCCGGCTTGATAAGTTGCATACAATCATACATACCTAAGCCGGCCGTAACCGATCCGCCGGGGCTGTTTATATAGATATCTATATCTTTATCGGGATCTTCTTGCTCGAGATAGAGCAATTGGGCGATCACCAAATTGGCCAGCTCATCGTCGATAGCATCGCCCACAAAAATAATGCGGTTTTTAAGCAAGCGGGAATAAATATCGTAAGCCCGTTCGCCGCGAGCGGTTTGCTCGATAACCATAGGAATAAGCTGGGCTTTCTCAATGCCAGGGCATCTGCCAAACATCATATAAACGGAACTCCTTAAAGAAGGGGTATAACGGGATTCAGCCTTTCTTAGACCCCTCACCACAAATATCGCTTGCCAATTCTCGCCAAGCTTAGAACTCCCTCCCCTAGCGCAATTAACTAGAAGAATTAAAGTTCTGCCGCAAAAAAAATAATTGCCGCAGCTAACAGGCGGTAAGGACGCCATGGGCTGCGGCAATTATATAAGCAGTGCCGTCTATCGGCAGCTTTTGCCACTTTGACCTCAATTTTTAAGCGCAAACAATTGCTTTTTCGACTCAAACTTGATAGTCTAGTCCAAAAGTGACAAAGCCAAAGCCTTTATGCGGCGATCGGGGCATCGAAGCTAAAATCCAAGTCGGCCTCATAATCGACAGGATCTAAAAGATCAACTGCAGCAGCTTGACGTCGCTCTTCTTTCCACTCGTTAGAGGTAGTCTCTACGGCGGCCACAAAACCGTCAAGATCGGCTACATAGCTTGAGTCAGCTTCGGCAGCAGCATAGGCAGCAAAGAGATCGAAGTCTTTTTCACGCTCTTCTGCTGCAACTACAGCATCTGCGACAGCGGCCAAATTGAAACTAGTACAATCGTCGATCGCATCTTGCCATCGCTGGGCGAGATCCTGAGCACGGGCAACCAATTCTTCAAGGCTGTCTTGTGCGACGTTGTGATTCAGATTTTGGCAAGAGGTTAAGCGGTCACAATTTCCGAATGTTTTCATGGGTTAATTCCTTTCTTTTGACTCTTTTAGCAGCAGCTTTTTTTGCAAACAAGCTTCTGCAGTAGTCGGCCGTGCGAAAAAAAGCAAATAAAAAGGGATTAACGCTCGGAAAAAGCAAGCAACCTATCGAACGATATTAGCTCGATAAGCTCTCTTAGGCCAGAAATCTTGTGAAACAACAAACTTCTATTTAGCATTTGTTGCAAATCTAATATGCCTAAATTGCTGGCAGAAAATTCGTTCTTGTGCCAGAGACGTCGCACACGCGATGCATTTGTGATATAGATTTTACGCAATAAATCCATAAGCGACATGGGCATATCCAGAATTATGGTGAGAGAAATTCGCAAATATTTCCAGAAAATTCTATTGACTTTTACAATAAAGTAGTGTAGAATGTTCCGCGTTAAAAACAGGGTAAACATCATAGTCTCGGTCTTGTCTCCTTTCTACGGTTTAGTGCGTCGTTGGAGTTTGTGCGCACTGCCGTTGCATTTTTTTGGAGCGAGCGACTTGTCTTCGCTTGACCGTGTGGTGATGTGCTTTTGGGGGTGTGTACAAATCGTCGCTTCCCCACATTCTAAGCATTCTTTTGTTATCTGAGTAGATATTTTTGTTAACTGATTTTGAAAATACGGCCGCTTTTATGAAGCCGGTTTAGCGTCTTTTTACTATCTACACATTTTATTGTGTTCTATATGTACAACTGTTTTTATATACAACATTGATTAATAATTGCTTGTCACCATTTGCTCACAATGTGACGATATACATTTAAAGTGTGCTACAACTTGCAAGCGACTCAAGCTTTGAGAGCCATAAGTTAAATAATGGGCATTGGTTGCGCATTTTATCTATTCCAATAGCTTTAGCGATAACAATTCCTGATGTTGTTTTTCCGTAGCGACCACGAGCCCAACGCTCCAACCTTTTTGATGGAGCAGTCTGTGGACTATTATTTATTTTTTCAGGAGAACCACATTCTTCAATAACCTTGTCTACTTCTGA
>SFMI01000175.1 GCA_004554425.1 Candidatus Saccharimonadota bacterium
AGAAGTTATCAACTTATTTGCCGATTGTAAAATTGAATCAACTATAGAGGCGGCTTGCTTGCTGTTAGTTGGCAAAGCTTACCAGAAAATAGGCAGTTTTACTGTGCTAGCCGAGCTTTACGATCAAGCTTTAGCCAGAGCCGATATTGATGTGGTTGTGCGCTATGATTTGCTTTTATCGCAAAGTGAAAGCCGAACTTTATCGCCCAACAGCCGCGCTCAAGTTGAAGCTCAAATTGTTAAAGAATGTCCTCAGTATGTAAATTTCTTTAAGCGTTTAGGTATTGAAGTTGACGCTAATAGTCATGCTGTGTCTAGCTCCCAAATAGCTTCCAATTCTTCTTCGATGCTTAGCAATAGTGCCTCTAATAATAGTGTCTCGGTTGTAAGCCGTGAAGAATTGTCTCGTCCTGGCCAAGAGTCGTCTGCTCCTACTCAATTAGAGAAAAATTCAAATTCTGTCAGCGCTATTTCTGATTCAGTTTCGACTTTTGTGCCTCCCATTCAGGCGGTACCTGTAGAAGAAGGGCCGCGCACTGTGCATATGTCTACGCTTGAAGCGCAACCTATTTCTTCTGCGCCAACTAAGCCAATGACAATTTCTGAAGCTGACTACCTTAATTTACAACTTAGCTTGGAAGCTTTAGGTAAGCTTTATCCTTTACAAAACAGCATTACGCTAATTGGGCGCGAGAGTGGAGACATCATGCTTAGCTCCGATTCTTCTGTTTCTTATACTCATGCTCGTGTAGTCAAGTCTCCTCTCAACGGTCACTATTTCTTGGAAGATTTAGGATCTACCAACGGAAGTTGGCTTAATGGCAATCGTTTAGCCAGCAATCAAAAGTATGAATTGAAACATGGCGATTTTATTAAGCTGGGGCAGACTAACATAAAAGTTGTCTAGCGTTAAAGTACAGGTAAGTCTTGCTTTTGTTCTTTTAACGTGATAAAATAGCGGGGCCTTAATAGAAGGCATTAATTTTTTCTAGGCCAAGTTTACCCGGCGGGCCAAGTGCGGCCGTGGATTCGGCCCCAAGCCATATATCCGGAGGCAATCAATGTATTTAATGGATCTTACCCGTTTCGCCCACAAAAAAGGTGCCGGTTCTTCTAAGAACGGTCGTGATTCTCAGCCCAAGATGCTCGGAATCAAACTTTATGGCGGCCAGAGCGCTATCGCTGGCAACATCATCCTTCGCCAGCGCGGTACCCGTTTCTATCCTGGGAAAAACGTTATGATGGGTCGCGACTTCACCTTATTCGCCACCGCTCCCGGTGTTGTAAAGTTCACCAAGCACAACGCCAAGACCGTGGTAGAGGTAGAAGGCTAGTTCTGCATATGTTCCTCGATTGTTAAACGAGGAATTTGGCGTGCGTCGCTTTTTGTTCTATTTTTTTGAAGGTACTCCAGTTTATTCGTAGGGATAGCTGGGGTATTTTTTTTTGAGGTTAAAAATCTTTGAAACTTCGTGATATTTTTGGAACCATAGGCGCTTGGAGTAGTTTTGCAATTTCTCTTCTAGCTTTCGATCCTGCTTTGCGTTTGGCGCGTATTTTTGGTATTGAGCCTATGGACAAAGTGCTAGTCAATTTGGCTCATGTTTTGAAATACAGCATTAAGGCTGGCTTATGCCAAATTAGAGTCGAAGGCCGAGAAAATATTCTCAATGGCGGCGGAGCTATTATCGTAGGCAACCATCAATCTTTGGTAGAGAGTTTTCTTCCTTTTTATGAATTACGCGCTATGAAGCCTAAGTATATTTCCAAAAATATTTTAGGTCATTGTTGCATACCTTCAGTAAGTTTCGTGCTTAGAAATGGCGGCCATTGTTTAATCAATCGCGAGGATAGAGAACAAGCTTTACAAGCTATTGAAAAGCTAGGCTTGGAAGTTAATAAAGGAAAGTATTCGGCTATTATCTTTCCTGAAGGCACCCGCAGTTTGCAAGGTGGTTTACAACATTTCAAAACTGGCGGTTTGAAGACTCTTCTTAAATGTGCTCCTCAAGCTCCTATTTTTATTATGATTATTCATAACGGAACTAAAATTTATCCTAAGGGATTACCTAGAGTTACAGCCGGCTCAGTTGTTACTTTACGCTTTTTGCCTGCTTTAAATAGAGCAGATTTTGCCAATGAAGATGAGCTTATTGAGCATATCCATGAGGTTATGGATGCTACGGCTCAGGGTGTGGAGGATTTGGCGGCCATGTTCCGAGAGCAGGAGAACTTCCAAAATCGTGTCCGTACTACTGGTATTATCCGCAATCAGACAGCCAAGGATTTGGCTATGGTTGGGATAGGAGCTAGAGCCAGCGGCTATGCTCATGACAGCCGTAAGGATTTTGCCTATGGCGTTTACCCTGAGCTGGGCTTTGAACCATATACCATGACTATGGGAGATGTGGCGGCCCGCCTTTTGGTGCGTATCGGAGAGCTGTCTGCTTCCTTTGAAATGATGGATAAGCTTTTGGATATGCTGCGGAATTGTCACGGTATGGAGCTTAAGGTGGAGCTGACTTCTGGTAAGGGAGAAGGCTGGGGTATCTGTGAATCTGCTCGTGGCAGCAATTTCCAGTATGTGGCCTTGGATAATGAGGGACGAATTGACCGCCTCTTTGTCCGCAGTGCTTCCTATCCTAACTGGCCTGCCCTGACCATTGCGGTGCAGGGGGATATTATTCCTGATTTTCCGTTGATAAATAAGAGCTTTGAGCTTTGCTATGCTTGTATTGATAGATAAGGGGGAGAGCTGTGTTTAAGGTATTGGAAAGAATTTTTCGTGACAAAATTGCCACCGAGCAGATTTCCCTTGAGGGCAGCGAAAGATTTCGGGGAACTATTGAGGGCAATGGTTCTCCAGAAATGCTGGAGCATTGTCAGTCTGTGTGTCCTGTAGGTGCTTTTCAGGTTCAGGGCGATAGCTACAAAATTGATTATAAAAAATGTCTTTTCTGTGGTAAATGCGTAGAGGCCTGTGCTTCTATTGCTCTGCAGGAGGGCAAGGAGGACGATGTTCTCCATCATTCCAGCAAGGATGCTATGCCTTATCTTTTAGAGGCTGGTCAGGAGGCTGTGGCAGATGTATTAAAGCAGAAGCTGGGCCGTTCTCTTCATGTCCGCCATCTGGATGCAGGCTCCTGTAATGCCTGTGACTTTGAAATGGGTGCCATGAGCAATCCATATTATGATTTGCATCGTTATGGTGTAGCCTTTGTAGCTTCGCCACGCCATGCAGATATGCTGATGGTAACAGGTGTAGTAACCCGCAATCTGGAGCAGGCTCTCCGTATGAGCTATGAGGCTATGCCGGAGCCAAGGCTGGTTATGGCCTGTGGTGCTTGTGCAGCT
>SFMI01000176.1 GCA_004554425.1 Candidatus Saccharimonadota bacterium
CTGTTCAAAATATTTTCAAAAGAAAAAGACGTTCTGTCGCAAGGCAGGGCGTTTTTTTTTGCCTTTTTGCCAGCCGCACTATAAGCCACGAAAAATTGCATTTGCGTAAATGAAATTTATAGCCGCCAAAATGTTCGTTATACCCACTAAAGAACACTTTTCGTTAGAGCAATTTGTTAATCAATAATATCCAAAACAAGCTAATGGCAATGACTTTAAATAATTTGCGTAAAATTATGAGCCAGTTTTGATTAGAATCGGCCGAAGGTTTGTCTTTTATAAAAGCAATAAACGAAACTGCGACTAAAATCAGGAAACATAGCAAAACAGGAACTTTTAATAAATGCTTAGCATAATAAGTAATACTTAGCATTATCAATAGAGCTAAAGTTAAAAATCCGCTGAAAAAAATATCTCTGCGTTTGTCGTTTTGCTCAGTTTCTTTTATAGGTTTTGGAGTCAGCCAACGCTCATTCACTGCTTATTCTCTACCGATTGTAGCAATTGCTTTACACCTTCGACAATCTGTTGACCGTCAATTTGCTTGTAGCAATTAAAATCTGGACATTCATTTTTGCGACAAAGGCGCTGGCAGTTCCATGAAGCTGGTCGAATAATTTTTACAGGGGCACCTACTGGTTTCCAGCGATTGGGAAAATCTTCTTTGAGTGCGCAAATATCTAAAGTAGGTACACCACTAATAGCGGCCAAGTGGGCTGGGCCCGAATCTGGACAAATAAAAACTTGGCATTGTCTAGCAACGGCAGCCAATACTTCTGTATCGGTTTTGCCAGCTAAATTTAAACACGGTACTCTAGCTTCTTCAATAATTCTTTTTGTGATTTCGAGTTCTTGAGGGCCTCCGGTCACAACCAAGCGGGCTTGTAACTGATGGTAAAGTGCGTTCAACCAATTTGCAAAAACAGAGGTTGGCCAGCGTTTGTCCACATTGCTTATTCCTTTACTAGGATGGAGCCCTATAACCGGTCCGCTGTTTTGTGGCAAAGCTTGTATAAGTTGTTGGGCTTGGCCAACTGCCTGGTCAGAAATAACAAAGCGCGGCTTAAAAGGAGGAACTGGCAAGCGTAAAGCTCTAACAAAATCGAGCATAATGTCGCTCCAGTGCGACTGATCGTCTCCATGCTCTGAACGTATCCTTACTTTATGGGTGTAAGTCCAAGAATAGCTAAAGCGCGAATCTTGTCCGACTCTAATAGGAATATTCGCTAAATAGAGCATAAGCGCTAAAGTGGTGTTACTCCATAAAATTAAAGCCGCATCGTATTTTTGTCCGGCAATTCTTCTAGACCAGGAAAAAACTTCAGACCACGACAGCCTAGCTTTGTTGATAGTGTATACACTGTGTATGAAAGGATTATTTTTTATGGCTGCGGCGGTAGAGGAACGAGCCAAAAAATCTACCTTAGCTTCGGGGTAGTTGAATTTCAGAGCTTCTATAACCGGAGTGGAGAGTAAAACATCTCCTAAGCCTCCGCCTGTGTGGACTATAAGAATTTTTTGCATAGTTTTATGTAACTTCCTTTGGGAGAAAACTTGTCTTAATTATAGGATTTCCTCCCTTGTAAACAGAATCCCATGATATGAATATTTTAGTTTTGAATTGCGGTTCTTCTACTGTAAAATTCCAGATCATCCAGACTGATTCTGAAATGATGAAGAACGGTACTGAGCGTTGTCTGGCTTCCGGAAATTGCGAAAAGATCGGCTCTGAAGAAGCTCTCTATTCTATGAAAGCTACTGGCACCGATGGTATCAAGGGCGTTCGCTCTTTGAAAGATCACCGTGAGGCTATTATAGCTATTTTTGATTGGATAAATTCTGGTAAAACTGGTATCGAGGGTGTAAATAGTCTTAAGGACATCGATGCTGTAGGCCATCGTATTTTGCATAGTGGCGAGCGTTTCAACAAGTCAATTTTAATTGATGATGAAGTATTGCAAGGTATTTTAGACTTAGCTTGCTTAGGCCCTTTACATCAGTTGGCTCAGCACAAAGGTATCGTAGCTTGCCGTGAAATTTTGGGCAAAGATATTCCTCAGACAGCTGTTTTCGATACTTCATTCCACTCTACTATGGAGCCTAAGGTATTCTTATATGGTTTGCCTTATGAATATTATGAGCGTCACAAGATCCGTCGCTACGGTTTCCATGGTACTTCTCACCGTTATATTACCAATAAATATGCTGAAGTGACCAATACGCCTTTGGACAAAGTTAATATCATTTCTTTGCACTTAGGTAACGGTAGTTCCGTAGCTGCTGTTAAGGGTGGCAAGTGTGTCGATACTTCTATGGGCTTTACTCCTTTGGAAGGTCTTTTAATGGGCACTCGCTGTGGAGACTTGGATGCTTCCATCTTGCCTTTCATTATGGAAAAAGAAAACCTTACTCCGGCTCAAGTAGACACTTTGATGAACAAGAAGTCCGGTTTACTTGGCGTCTCTGGCCTCTCTTCTGATATGCGCGATATCGAAGATGCAGCTATGGCTGGCAATGAAAGAGCTAAATTGGCCTTGGATATGTTTTGCTTGCGTTTGGTAAAATATATCGGTGCTTATATGGCTGAAATGGGTGGAGCTGATGCTATCGTCTTTACTGGCGGTATCGGTCAAAATTCACCTATCGTGCGTGCTTTGACTTGCGCCAACTTAGGTTGCTTGGGCTTAGAGCTCGATACAGAAAAGAACGATAACTTGAAACGTGGCAGTGTAGGAGAAATTTCTAAATCTGCTTCTAAATTAAAGATTTGGGTCATTCCTACCAATGAAGAGTTGATGATCGCTCGCGATACCGTCAATTGCATAGAAGCCCAAAAAGCTTAGATAAAATCCTTTTAAGGTCAAATAAAATGGCCCGAACCGTTTGCGGTTCGGGCCATTTTATTTATCTAGTGTCTCTCTCAACTTTATATCAAAAATTAGCCTACAATTATGGTATGATCGCTCATCATTGCCGACTTTATGTCTTTAGGTGAGCTTTGATCGATCGGCTTAACTATATCGTAAGCTAGACGAAGGGCTACATAGAGGCTTGCTAATATAAGAAGGCTACCTACAATATATCCGCTTGGAGCTTGAGCTAGAGGAGCAATATTAAAATCTAAAGGCAAGAAGCCCAAGAACATAGCTCCTCCCAATAGGCCAAAGCTTAAGCCGCGTTTATCTGGTACAATCTTTGCCAAAGTCCAAAAAACAATAGGAGTACTTATAGCCAAGCTGAGCACGGCCAGGAACCCTACTATTGTATTTTCCGACCAGACAAAAAAGACAGAGGCAAGTAAAAGGGATAGTGATGCTGTCTTCATTAAACCAAAACGATC
>SFMI01000031.1 GCA_004554425.1 Candidatus Saccharimonadota bacterium
AGATACATATGATTTCTCCTTTCTATAGATTTAGAATAGTACCATGTGTGTTACCGTAATATTATATTACAGTAAGGCTGCAATTTCATCCAAAGTTGATGCCATTCATCCCACGGTCTAAAGACCGTGGGTTTTCTGGCTGGGTATCTTATAAAAAATAAACTCGGCTGCTTGATAGAAAGCTGTCGAGTTTATTTTTTTGCCCGTATATATTTCCTAACAACTAACGGCTACAAAGCGAAGAGTGATCGCCTGAGTTGATATATGCTCTTCGCTATGAAAAATTGCTTGAATTTTAGTCATTCAAATTGCGGAATTTGTGTATAAGCTCAATTTTAGCTTCAAGCAATTTTGTCGTTAAGGAAATATGATAAATATGTGGATTGCGCATGCGCAATACGCCGGTATCCAGAGCATTTAAGTCGTTGAGTCTATTTTGACGCAGCTCTTCCAAACTTGGAGCCGGGCGAGTGCGCTGACCGTTTGTCCAAACTGTCTCCAACATAGGCTCCATACTACTAATATCTTCGCGTTTAATGGTGCGGAACATACTCTTCTCGCTGGGATGATGTAAAATGATACGCTCTTCCAGATCGGGACGCTCGTCAGCAAAACCAATTAAATCGGCAGTAGCACGGTTGCGCTTATCATAAATGCGCCAAGCTGTTTTGTGGCCTGGGTTGATAAGTTTGGAAATGGAATTGGATAATTTCATGGCTGGCACCCACTGGCCATTTACTTCTAAAGCCACTAATTTATATACGCCGCCTAAAGAAGATTGACCAGAAGAGGTTATTAGGCGTGTACCTACACCGTAAGAAAGACGTTTTATGACTCGGTCGGCATTGACTCCGTTGCGACTAGCTTCGTCTCTAATCTGAGCGTGAATTTGTAAAATGGTCATCTCGTCCAAATCGTTAGAAAGGACGATGCAAGCGTCGGGGAAGCCGGCTTCGTCCAATACTTTGGAAACTTGCATAGATAAATAAGCTAAGTCGCCGGAATCTAAGCGTACACCTACAGGCTTATATCCTTTATCGCGCAGTTTCTCAAAAACTGTAATGGCATGAGGTAAACCGCTATTTAAGGTATCGATGGTGTCGATAAGAAGCAAGCAATTGTCTGGATAAAGATCGGCGTAAGCTTGGAAAGCGTCTAACTCTGATTTACCTAAGGCCATCCAAGTTTGTACCATAGCGTGGGAGTGAGTTCCTTTGGGAGGCAGACCCATAGCGCAGGATAAGCCTACATTGGAAGTATAGTCACAGCCGCCAATTAGAGCTGCTCTGGCTCCTTGGTTGCCTCCCAAACCGTGAGCGCGACGCAAGCCAAATTCCATTACCAATTGGCTGCCGCAACTATGGCGTATGCGTGAAGCTTTGGTGGCAATAAGGGTCTGGAAGTTGATACAATTTAGCAAGGCCGTTTCCAAAATTTGGCCCATTGCTAAAGGGCCTTCTACCATGGTTAGAGGCACATTGGGATGGACTACGCGTCCTTCGGCCACCGATTTAATGGTTAATTTTTTGAAATTGCCTTCTTCACGCAACCATTCCAAGAAGTCTTTTTCAAAAATTGGTTTGCCAAAACTGTCTTTCTCTCTGGCAAGGTAGCCCAAAGCTTCGTCGTCGAAGCGGACGCTGTCCATCCAGTCTAGCAACCACTCCAAACCAGCATTGATGCAATATCCGGCTTGGTGTTCTCCGTAATTGGGATAATTGCGGAAAAAGTGATCGAAGTGGGCTTTTTGTTCATGGATACCGGATTTAAAGTAAAGCTGAGCCATAGTCAGCTGATACATGTCGGTAAAAAGGATGCCTTCCATGAGCTTAAATTGAGAAGTGTCCATTTGTCGGTAAAATCCTTTATCAATGATGGATGTAAAAAGTATAAAAAGAGGTCGATTTCAATGGCCAGAAAAAGATATTATCCGCAACTGAAGACGACCTAGGATCCTAAAACTATAAATACCTGGCGTTACTCAAAGCGGCATAAGCGCAGCCTATGAGATTGGCATCTTCTACTTTGATAATAGAAAAAGTCATATCGGCAGGAATCAAAGAAGGTAAAAGTTTGGCTACGCGAGGCGCTAAGGCTGGATCGGCCCAGTAGCGGCTACCTTCGGCAGTAATGCAAACCCGTCCCTTATTACCTAAAACACGAATTAAGCCAGCTAAACCAGCAGCGATTAAGTCTGCAGAACGATTTAAAATTGCTTCTGCCAAATCGTCATGCTGACAATCTCGCAACTCTACTAATTGTCCAGTGCCTTTGTATGGGTCAAAGGAGTCACTTTCGCCATTGGCTTGTGTGTAGAGGAAAGGCAAATAGTAGCCCGCGACAGCTTTTTCGTAGCGATGCTGACCTGGACTATCTAAGCTTTTGTCCAATTTATCATCAAATTGGTTAAGGTAAGGTGGATTAAAGTTGCCAGACTCTAAATTTATAGCCATGCTGTCTTGCTTCCATGGGAGCTTACTTAACTTATTGTCGTCTTTTACGGCAGTAAAAGCGGCCATGTTGGTACCTGTTCCGGCAATAAGTCCTATATAGTGCTCAAAGTTATGGGCATTGGCTCCGGCCCCAGCCAAAAGAGTAGCTACGGTGTCATTTAAGACGGTAATAGAATTGGCTTTATAACCACGGCGTTGTAAAGCTTCAAGAAGCATTTTGCCGACTAAATGGCCTTCTACGCCCTGAATATGGACATCTTTAGTCCACTGCAGCAACTTTGCATCTGCTTCCGGAGTTGATTGAGCTGGATAAGAAAAACAATAGCCTATGGGCAAGTTGGCTTCCGGGTTAAGTTGCATGGCCAAAGAAGCTTGCAAATCAAAAAATTCTTCTGCGGAAATAAATTCGCCGTGACGTCCGGCTGGAATGGTAGCATGGACTGGGCCGGCTTCAAGCTTATGGGTACCATCCGGGTTTAGTTTGATGATAGCCGCTCTGATGTTGGTACCTCCGGTATCAACTACCAATACGGTTCCGCTGATACCTTGAGGAGGAGGAGCTAAGTAAGCGGGGATAGCTTTTATCTCTTGGCCGTCTCTGACCAAACCTTGTTTGATACGTTCACTGAGTATAGTGGCAGTCTCTTCGAGTTGTTCCTGGCTAAGAGTAAAACTTGCCAGAAGATCTGGAGTGTGAGCCATAATTTGTTAGCCTCAAGTTGTATAAATTCAGTGCGCAGCCGACAGCTTGCGCCAAGTTCAGCAGAGCCTTTTGCTTAGATGGGTCTCCGCTTAAGATTTTAGTACTTCGGTAAAAGTCGTGAAAATCTTTGAGCAAGTTGTTAAGCTGTCCTTCTAAACGTTTAATTGTTATGGGAAGTTGCGTAGAACTTTTACTGTTTGTTAAATGAACATAATAAAAACAGAGGCTTTCGGTTTGAGCCAGCAACTGGCGCAATTGCGGTTGCTCATATAGCTGAATTGCTTGGAGAAGCCAAAGCGACTGTGTCGCATGGATATGGCTGTCAGCTTTATTAAGCCAAGCTAAGCGGTATTCGGCGCGGCGCCAAGCTGGGGAAATAAAGGAATTTGGGGCAATTAAACGCAAGCTTGGCGCCGCGCAGGTGGTAGCTGTCGGTAGAATCGACGTTGACAATGTATGTAGGGACAACTTGGCCCAGGCTAAGGCACTTAAAGTGAAAGTTAAGAAATGTCGGTTGGGCGCTTCTATTTGTATATATGCATCTAAAGGTTGATTTTTATGGATTAAGGGAGGCGCTTGTATATTTATCGCTTTGATCAGGTGGGTCAAATCAGTCTTTGCACCTTGAACCCAAGATGTTATGGGCAAAAGAAAAGCGCCCTTAAACCAGCGGTTGGGAAAACCGTCTTGGAAAGAGAGCGCCGAAAAACAGGGGCTAATCTCGAGCGAACAGTCAGCTAAATATGCTGCCCAAGCCGAGCTTTGTAAAGCCGCGCATAGAGCTGAACGCCAGGTAAAAAAATTTAGTTCGCTCAAACTAGAGCAAATCGCGGTCATGATATAAAACCGACGGCTGCAGCTGAGGGGTTGAAGGCGTCGGATAGAGAGCTATTCAAAAGTAATGTTGCCGTCGGCGTCTTCCTTTTTCAAAAAGGCGACGACAAGATCGTAAATAGCCAACAAAGCCGGAATACCAGTCCAGCAGAAAAGAAGGTAGAGTATACCGGCTGTATTCTTTTTGATGTAAAATTTGTGAATACCTATGCCCCCTAAGAAGAATGTTATCAACAGATATATTACTTTGTTTACTTTCATGGCTGATGCTCCTTTTTTTGAAGTAGTTGAGCTGATGCTGCTATAACGCAACAACATTTTACATCTTCTTCATAAATGTTATTTAACCATTTATTTTTTTATCACTTAATAGTAAAAATTATAAAAAAAAGTCAATTTCTTCTAAAAACGTCCTCAAGTAGGAAGTGCTGCTCTAAGGGCGGAAAGAGGGGCGGTCATGAGCCAAGATTTTTTTAATCCCAATTTGTACGAGTCCGCAGCTGATGCTTTGCAAGCTTTGCGCAGCGATAACATTAACCTAAACCATCGTTTAGGAGCCAGAATTTGCGCTTTGGGGCGCAAACAGATTCTTTTTTCTTTAGCTTTTTTAGAAGAAGCTGCCGAGTCTGCTGATTTCGCCGATTGTTTGCGTGACAAACGCTGGAATGAGTTGGCTAATGACAACGAAGAAGGGGCCAACACTATATTAAAAAGCATAGGAGCCAAGGCTCAAGCGCATGGTGGCGCCTTATACATACGTACTGAAGATGAGGCTTGGAGCGCCGTTCCTACTTCGGAAAGTACAGCCTTAGCTACCACAGGAATGGTGGCTCCGCAAGTGCTTGGACAAGCCAATGTTTCAGCTATAAAAGGTGTACTTTGGGATCGTAACCGTTTGGAAGAAGCCTCGCTGACCTTATTGGATAGTGAAAATACTTCTGATTTAATAGAAGCTTTTCGCTACTTATTTAGAGCGTCATTAGCATGTCAACAAGATCCGACTGGCTTATTGGTTACAGCTTTAAAAAGGGGCAAAGCGGAGCTTTCTTCTGAAGTTGCCAAGCAAGTTCGTGATAATTTAGACAGCAATTTAGGACGCGCTTTGCTCAGTTTGTTAAGCTTAGACTTAAAAAAATTTAAGGATGCTCTTTTCTATTTTAATCAACCAGAGCAAGGCAAATTCAGAGAACTGTTGGGTACTGTTTTACTTTCGGCTCTTTTGCCTTTTGTCAAAGAAAAAGAATTTAAAACTCAATTATTGCCTAGCTTACCTCATTTAGCCCCTTTGATCGCTCAATGCGCTGGAAGTTGTCACACTGCAAAGGCTCAACCAGAGGAGTTTGGGGAACTTACAGAGTTCTTGGACGCACTTTTGGATCAACTGGATACTTTTGAATTGGCTGATCGCTTTGCTCTGTCTGCTTTTATTTTTGATTTGGCTCCTCATTTTCCCCATTTGGGAGATTATTTACTTAAACGCCTTAAAGTGACCAATATGCCAGGCAGCGTAGCTTTCTTGAGCAACATTTTATCGCGTTTGCCTAAAAGTGATGAAGCTTACCATTATTTGAAAGATCGTTTGTTGCAACTATTTAATGAGTATGGTAATGAAGCTGGCTTGAGCCGTCGCTTGCGGGCTACATTTAAGAACTTAGGCACGGCCGTCTTAGAAGACCTTAGCTCAGAGCATTTTTTATCTAACTTAGATGAAAATAGGCGTATTTTTGTAGTTAATTTGTGGGCTGATTTCCGTCGCTCCGAGCAAGAAAGTACAAGCAAAGCTTCCGAGTGTTCTGAACACAAGCATGAAGAAGATGGAACATGTGGTTGCTGCCATAAAGATTTTGGGGCTAAGCACGAGCAAGATATGGAAATTTTGCTGTCCGAATTTCACAAGTGGGCTGGAGCTTGTGTTCGTGGAGAGGTTCTAAATTCTGCTCACATGGAAGAAGTCTTCTCTCATTATGTAATTGGCCGTTTGCTGGCTCAAGACAGAGCTTCCACTCTAGCTTTGGTTCGCACAAAACAATTAGATTTGCCTAAAGTTAGGGAAGCTTTGCAAAATTTAGATAGTAAGTGGCGCTTTGCTTATTCATTTTTATTTAGTGAAGCTTGTTCTTTGGATGAACCAGATAATTTGACCGTTTTGTCGCTACTGGCTTCTTGTGGACAGCCAGCTTTGGAATTTAGTTTTAAAGTGGTCAGCGAAGACGCCGCTTTGGAATCTGGTGGTGAAGCCTTAAAAGCTGGTACATTTGCTTTATTGCTCCACTGTCCGGAAATACAAAACCTCAATTGCAAGCCAGAAATAGAAGATATGGTTGCCAAAGTCTTTGAGTTTCCTAGCCTGAAAGAAGTTGAGCCGCAAGATGAAAATAAAAAGCGCCATATAGTTTCGGCTGTTTGGCAAAGTTTGGGCTATTTGGGATCGGTACCAGCTATAAGTGATACTTTGCGCATTCGTATAGTTGAGCGGCTTAGTGAAAGGCTTAATGAAAATTCGGCACCCAAAATTGAAGCCATTTTCAGCATTTATAGAGTAGCAGGCTTACAAGTAAGAGCTCAAATTGAGCATATCTTAGCTCAGGTGTTCAGTGCGAAGGATCCTGATCGTCATCTTTTACATTGTTGTTTGCAAGAACTTTTAGATATGCTTAAAGACGGCCCTATGCTGACTGAGCCGGAAGCCTTTGTGGCTTTGCTTTGTCGCACCGTTTTGAGCAAAAGCCAAGAACCCAATCTTAACGATGTTATGAAGCAAGTACTGAGCGGCTCAGCTGAGGGAGACGGAGTACAAGTACCACAAGCTTGGGATCATGCTGATAGAACTTTGGCACTTTCTATTATTGGAGCGGCTGCTTGCCATCCTGATGCCGATGAACATTTGCACCAAATGTTAGTGTTCCGCCTTTTCTCTTTCTTGGAAGATTGGTTCGAAGGGGTTGAAAAAGGCGTCAATTTATACGCTTATCGAAGCAATCCTATTTGGGGAGCTTTAAGCGAATTGTTATTGCGCGATCGCTCGAATTTTACTTTAACTTTGGCCCGTCGGGCAGCGTTGCGCCTTATGGCTAATTATAAAAAACATTTGGAAGGTTGCGATTTGACCCAAAGCGAGAGCGCCCAAAAGTTTTTACTCAGCGTTTTGGAAGTTAGTAGCGGTGTGAACTTAAAAATGAATGGCTTAAATATAGAATTGGATCGAGCCATTATCAATACGCTTGCTGATGTGGTACGTAACAGTCCTCCGGATAACAAAGCTGCTTTGTTCTTGTTAGAACATTTGGCCAAAGAACGTATATTGCGCGACGAATTGCAAGAAGATTTGGAAATTTTCTTAGCTCTGCGGGAGCAAAATTCGACTAAATAGGTACGCTTTTGAAGAAGCGTAATACAGTATGGTAAAACTGCTGCTGCCATCTTGGCTGCGCTTTAATAGATTATGGTTATCTAGCCAAGGGCGTATGTCATTTTGCAACCTTAGGCTGGGAGCGTTTCTGTTGCTGACTAATACCGTCAGGTTATTTGGCCATTTCGAGACGGCTTGGTTATAAGCTTCTGGTCTGTTTATGCCTACTATTTTCATATAAGGAGATAGCTTACGCTCGGCACACCAAAGGTGTAGTTCCATGGCTAGGCTTTCTCCTTTTAACTCGCAGCCATTTAATTCTGCCAAAACAATTAAGGGTAGTGGTCGTTTTAACTCACTATTAAGAGAAGACAAACGAAGGCACAATTGGGTCAGCTCAGCAAACCAAGGCTGTTGCAATGGTTCAATGGTAAAGAAAGTTGGCTTCAAGGGATCTATGGCTAAAGATATTGGACTGCCTTCAGTTGCAGGGCAAAGTGGATGAAGACTTTCTTGCAAATTGCTCAGGGGCGTTCGCTGGCTACGGGGAATGTTTAAGCTAAGACCTTCACCTAGAAAATGACTGGGACTCATTTGAGGCAAATGTGCTGAGTAAGTAGGTAAAGCCCAAGCTAAACTGAAAGTCGCCGCCTCTATCCACATTAATAAAATCAGTATTGCGCTTAAAGCCAGACCAAACTTATGGAAGCGACTTAACTCTATTAAAAAGTAAGTAGCTAAAATGGACAGCCAAGGCAGTAACGGAGCGAAAAAACGCTGATAAGCGTGATCCCAAGGCAGAATTTGCATCAGTAGTGCTGGGCCGACTAGAGCTGCCACCCAAAAAATATTCCTTTGTCTTCCGCGTCGCCTTATTAAACTGAATAATAAGCCGCCTAAGGCTAAAAATGCCCAGGGAAATGGCAGTAAATCGCCTTGGCAGACAGCACTTAAGTAGCTCAGCCAAGCTGCTGGCACATTGCTAAGCCAAGCCCATACGCTTAGGCCGCTATGACTGAAATTGGCTGCCGTGTGGCTGAAAATAGCTTCCAAATTACTTGTGTAACTCCAGGCACTCAAGCTGAGTCCTAGGCAACAAGTGGCCCAGCCGCGAGCAAGACGTTGCCAAGCTGGTAGCAGCGCAGATTTGGCGAGAAAATAAAAAGCTGCTCCGGCTGATAGGGCGGCAGCTAATGGGCCAATTTGCCAACAAGTCAAGCTCCAAGCGCTAAGTTTGTGAAAAGGCGTAGAACTACTGTGCCAGGCGGCAATGGTAAAAATTAGTAAAATGATCTGGCTACCAAGACAAGTTAACCAGGGGCGGCGATCTGTATACCAAGCTTGGCTGAAACTTTTGACAGGTGTTTGTGCTCCAGATGTGATAGCGCGATAAAAACTGCGTCCCAACAAAGCCAGACAAAGTGGAAGAGCCCAAATAGGTAGGAAACTGTATTTTGTTTGCGCACCGAGCCATAAAGAGAGGCTGAAAAAGAGGCAAGGAATTGGCTTTTTGAAATCGGCGCTTTTCAAATAGGCCAGGTAAAGCAATAGCAGAGGAATAGCTAAAGGATAATCGAGTAAAAAAGTACGTAAGCCTTGGAGAGCTCCTAAGCTGAAACTTAGAAGTAAGAAGCTGAGCCAACTTGCTTTGGGACCATATAAAATAAAAGCTATATAAGCAGTTAAGCTTGCATATAGCAAAAAGACGGTTAGTTGCAACAAAGCAAAGGTTATGGGAGTGCAACCTCCCCAGGAGATAAAAGACTTGGCTACCGTAAAAAGTGCTGGAGCGTGCAACAATTCATGACAATTACCTTGAAGAAAAGCGGTATAGGCATAGAGCTTCAAAATGCTCGATTCACCGAAGCAATAAGGCGAGGATAAGATGCTCCAATATAAGCTTCCCGCTGCCCAAAGAAGTATCCAAAGAATAATCGCTGCTTGAAAAAGCTTAAATTTTACCGAATTGTTGCGCATGTTTGGCAGGTTAGCATATGCAAAGTCGAGGCGCAAATCCTCTAAAAACTTTTTTTTTGTCTAGACATAGAAAAGGCTTAAATAGGCACCTCGAGTGCGGTAAAGGGCAGGAGAGCCTGCAAGCCTTACAGAATGCTTAGGCCTATTTTGAAGGCGTTATGGGGCTCCCGTGAATTTATAGGTTGCAAGCATAGTACAAATGCTTGTATGTGTGTGGCACATTTACTTAGGTTCTGCTTTCGCTTCGGTCTGCTTTTTAGAAAAATAGAGTGGATTGTCTCATGGTTAAAGCGTCCCGAGTTTAAGCAACAGGCTATAACTTCAGGAGCCTAATGTATCAAAAATTTTTGCATAGATAAAAACTGGTAATAAATATGACCGCGTATTCTGTTCGGATAGGCAATATTTGCATAGGTAAAGAAGCTCCGGTGGCTATACAAAGTATGGCCAACACTTGCACCGCTCACGTTGAAGAAACGGCTGCTCAAGTTTTGGAATTGGCTCGTGCCGGTTCCGAATTAGTTCGCTTCACTGTTAAAGACGAAGATGATGCTAAGGCTGTTCCTTACATCAGAGATAAAGTGCGTGAGGCGGGGTGCCAAGTTCCTTTAATCGGTGATTTCCATTACAATGGCCATTTGCTTTTGAGCCGCTATCCCGATTGTTTGCAAGCTCTGGACAAATTACGTATCAATCCTGGCAACGTCGGCGCTGGCCAACACCACGATGACAATTTCCGGACTATGGTCGAACTTATTGCTAAAGCTGGCAAAGTCGCTCGTATTGGTGTCAACGCAGGCTCTATCGATAAAGAGCTTTTAGCTAAATTGCTTGAGGAAAACAAACATTCGGCTTCTCCAGTTAGTGATAAAGAAATTTTCTTGCGCACTATGGCTGAAAGTGCTATGAGCTCAGCGAAAATGGCTGAAAAATATGGTTTGGCTCCAGATCATATTGTGCTATCTGCCAAAATATCCAATGTTCCCGATTTGTTAACCGTTTATCATGATTTAAATAAGCGTTGTCCCTACGCTCTCCACTTAGGTTTAACTGAAGCCGGTGTAGGTATGAAGGGTGTAATTAGCTCTGCTGTAGCTTTGGGAATTTTGCTTCATGAAGGTATCGGCAATACTATTAGAGTTTCTCTTACTCCAAAGCCGGGCGAAAGTCGCACTCAGGAAGTTTATGCTGCTCAGGAAATTTTGCAAAGTTTAGGACTCCGTCAGTTCTTGCCTCAAGTTGTCTCTTGCCCAGGTTGCGGTCGTACCTCCAGCCAGCTTTTCCAAAGTATCGCTTTAGAAGTTGGTCGCTATTTACGCGAGCGTGTTCCTGTTTGGAAAGAAAAAGGATTCAAAGGTTATAGTCAGCTTAAGGTCGCGGTTATGGGATGCATTGTCAATGGCCCGGGCGAAGGTAAGGATGCAAATATAGGCTTGTCTCTTCCCGGACGTGGAGAATCTCCCAAAGCTTTGCTTTTTGTCGATGGCCATCACGAAGCTACTTTGGATGGTGATAATTTAGCCGATCAGTTTATAGAGCGCATTGAGCGTTACGCAGAGTTGAAGTACTCTTCTCGAAGCAATTCCTAGGACAATATGAGGTCAGCTCACAGCAGGAGGTTTTTAGGTGGCTAAACTCGGTTTTATGGTGACTCGCTCACTAAGTGCCAGTACCGGTTCCCGAACTTTGTCTCTTCTGGCCGCGGCAGCTTTAGATAAAGAACATAAAGTATGTATACTTTTTACTGCCGATGGCGTTTACCAATGTGTGCGTAAGCAGAAGCGTAAAAGTAATGATGATGGTGATTTTCAGCAAGAGTTGCAGAAGTTTGCCTATGCCGGAGCCGAGGTTTTGGTCAGTAGCCCTTGCCTAGAGTCTAGAGGAATTCCTCTTGGTAATATGTGTTCTGGTGTGAAAGTTGTTACTTTTGAAGAAATTGCCAAAATGATGGGACAAGTAGATCAGGTGGTGTGCTTATGAGCTATCCTTGCGGTTTCCCTGCTAAAGATATTGTTTTATTCATTAACAGAGCCAACTATTCAGAGGATAGCTTAGTCGAGGTGTTGACTTTTGCTATCGGTTTAGTAGGTGGCTTATCCGAACACCGTCTAGATGTGGTTTTTATAGGTGACGGTGTGACTGAATGCGTCTCTTCTCGACTAAATGATACCACCAAGCCATATCTTACTTCTGCCAAAAGTAGGGGAGTGGCATTCTGGGCAGATAAGTACAGTTTAGAATTGCGCGGCATGTTGGAAGACGGTCTTTTTGCCGGCTGTGCAGTTATCTCTCCCGAAGATCTGGCCGATTTGGTCAAAAAATCTGATATGCATCTGAGGCTTTAGAATATGGGTACGGACGAAAAGACTGTTCTCTTTGTGGTAGGACGCGAATCTGTGGTAGAAGCTCGCCGTATGTTGGGCTATTGTGAGAAAGCCGACATCTTTTTGGTAGGGCGAGGTCTTTTGCTTCCGACGGTTATGTTCCCTAAACGAAAGATCTACGCTTTGCGAGAGGAAGCCGAACTCATGGGAGTTGGCAACAAGTCCGGAGAAGGTTTACATTTGGTAGAAGCAGACGAAATGGTAGATATTCTCTTGGAGCATAAAGTATACAATTTTAGTTAGGTAGCAGACAGCTCCTGAAGGGGAGCTGTTTTTTTTTTGTTTGTAAATTAACATAGTCTGTTGCAAAAGTGTCAAAATAACTAATGGGGAGCATATTTATGAATTTCACCTATACAAAAATAAAATCTATCGATGAGAGCTTCGCTGCTCAATGTTGGGAGCACCTCAACCATAAGAGCATTCCTCCACGCTCTATGGGCCAATTGGAGCAAGTTGCTGTTAAAATAGCTTGTTTGCAAAAAAGCTTGCGTCCATCTTTAGGCAAGCCTCCGGTAATTATTGGAGCTGGTGATCATGGTGTTTTTGCCCAGCGAGTAAGTTTTGCTCCCCAAGAAGTTACTTGGCAACATAGTATAAGCTTGACTCATGGTGGAGGTGTGGCCGGACTTTTTGCTTCTAAGCAAGGGTTGTCTTTAATTTTGGTCGATGTGGGAGTTAAACATAAGTTTAAGCCTGAAGACGGAGTTGTAGACAAAAAAGTCGTTTTCGGAACTAAAGATATAAGTTTGGAAGATGGCATGAGCAGAGAAGAGTGTATAAAATGCTTCGAGCACGGCCGTGATATTGTAATTGAGCAAACACAAAAGGGAGCCAGAGCGGTCATCTTCGGTGAAATGGGTATTTCTAACACCACTCCAGCAGCCGCTTTGACTGGCCATATTTTGAATTTGGCTCCTGAAGTTGTAGTTGGAGAGGGCACTGGATTAAATCAGGCAGCTTTAGCTTCTAAGCGAGCTGTAGTTAAAGGTATTCTGGATCGCAACTTGGGAGTAGAAGATCCTATCGATTTGATGGCTCGTATGGGTGGAGCGGAATTAGCTTTTATCGCCGGAGGAGTTTTGGAAGCTGCTGGTCGTGGTTTGGCTATTATTTTAGATGGCGTTATTGTTACGGCTGCTGTCTTGGTCGCCGATTTAATAGATAAAAATGTACGCCAATATTTATTTGCCGCTCATCAATCCAATGAGCCTGCCCACAGATTGCAACTGGAATATTTAGGCTTAACTCCTTTATTGAGTTTGGGATTTTGCTTAGGTGAAGGCTCCGGAGCTATTTTAGCTTGGCCTCTTTTTGAAGAAGCTTTGGCTATATTTAATGAAGTCACCAGCTCTGAAGAAGAGGGCATGGGTGATGTCGGTGGAGCTATTTTGGGAGCCAAAGCTAAAAAGTAAAGACAGAGCCAATATTAAGAAAATACAAGCTAATTATTATGGAGCTGACACGGTCTATATGGTCAAAATTAGCCATAGGTGCTTCCGGATGTACAATCAATGCTTCTATTATTGATAATGTGCGTTTTTTAGCGCCTTTTGTCGACGATATTGAGCTGATAGTCTACGAATACGAGGGGGGGGACAACTATCCAACTTCTGCAGAGTTAGCAGAAATGGCTGACTTAGCTGAACATTTTAATTTCGGCTACACTGTGCATTTACCGTCTTCGCTGACGGCTCACCCTTTAGACAAGGCTTGGCAAGCACGAGCTTTACGAGAATGGCGCCGCGCAGTGGAAGCTCTTTCTTGCTTGCAACCTAGGGCTTATATTTGGCATTGGGAATCGGAACAATTCGCCAGGCAACCTGCTTCCGATGTTGGATCTTGGCTCAATTTTACTAAGCAAACGGCTGAAAAATTTTTGGATAGTAATTTAGTATCGCCGGAGCTGCTGTGCGTCGAAAATCTTAGTTATGATTATGCTTTAATTTGGCCTTTGGTGCAACAACTGGGCCTTTCTGTTTGCCTAGATGTCGGCCATGCCTGGAAAAATTATGGCGATTTATTGCCTTTTATGTCTGAAGTTTGGCCTAAAGTTGGCACTATCCATTTGCACGGGCTAAATAGTCAGTCTGGGCGTGACCATTTAGGATTGCAACCAGAAAATAGAAGCAACTTACATAAATTTATAGGTGAATTACTAGATTTTTTACCTTTACGTAGCTCTTCTAAGGGACCGTTACCTCTTACTTTTGAAGTATTTTCTTCCGCCGATTGGTTAATTTGTTGGCAAGAATTTAATTGTGTTCACCCTTTAATACGTACTTGTCACCATCCTAAGCTGGCCTCTTGGGCTGGCTTGTTATAGATAATTTTTGAGGTTGCAAATATGATTACTTTAGTTTTGGGCGGCGCCCGCAGCGGCAAGAGTGATTGGGCTGAGCAATATGCCATGTCTTTAGCCGACAAAGCGGAAGAACGCTGCTATTTGGCCGCCGGAGTGGCTTGCGACGACGAGATGGCTAGACGCATAAGGAAACATCAAGAACGACGCCAGCAACGCTTTTATACTGTTGAAGAGCCTTACGATTTAGGTAAATGTCTTGAAGAAATAAAATCTCCCACTAAAGTTGTGCTTATCGATTGTTTAACTACTTGGCTGGGCAATTTAACTTACAGAGATTCCTTGCACTATCAGTCTGAGTCTGGATTAACTAGAAATATCGATGATAATATAGACTGTTTCCCTGAAATTAAAAAATTAGGCCAAGCCTTGCAGCGAGCCACTTTTGATGTCATTATGGTGTCCAACGAACTCGGTTTGGGTATTGTTCCAGCTGAAGCAGAAACTCGTCTATTTAGAGATCGTCAGGGGCGTCTAAATCAATACATAGCTTCCTTGGCAGATCAAGTAATTTTTACTATAGCAGGTTTACCTTTAGCCCTAAAAGCACCAGGAGAAAAAGGCTGTCCCTTGAAAATGTTTAGATAGTTTAGGGCTATTTGGTGCTAAAATTTTTAGTATATACCAGATTTGTCACAATGGTTGGTGTATTTTTAGTATAATAAATAATGCACTAAGAATAGACAAATTAGACTGTTCGTTATTTAAAGGTAGGCTAAAGATGAAAGAGCTGTTTGGACTGACTTCGGCTTTCAGAATGTTCAGTATCTTGCCATGTTGGGGAGAAAATTCAACTAAGTACGGTCGCGTGTTGGTGTGGAGTCCGCTAGTTGGATTGGTTATCAGTTTGCTATGTACTTTACCTTGTGCTTTTATAATGTGGACTGTGTGTGGAGGCAGCCCTTTCGATGTGCTTGCTCCTAGCACTGAGATGCTCCCGAGATTTGCTATTTTATATCCTTTGGCAGCTGTATTGGGGGCCATTTTGTATGTAGGGCTTGAAGCTTTTTTGACTAGAGCTTTTCATTTAGATGGTTTAGCCGATGCTTTTGACGGTTGGGGAGGTGGCTGGAATAAAGAAGATACGCTCAAAATAATGCGCGATCATAATATCGGTACTTTTGGAACAGTAGCTCTAGTAAGTACGTTGTTGGCTAAAGTGGCCAGTGTGGCTATTTTGCTTTTATGCTTCGGCTTGCGAGAATTGGTACTTATTCCAGTTTTAGCCCGCTTGTTTATGGTAGCTCAGGCTGCTTTTAATAAGTACGCCCGTGAAGAGGATAGCTTGGCTGGCAAGGTAATAAACGATGTTAAATGGTTACACGTTGCCCTGGCTGCTATTTTAGTTATATTCATATTTTGGTTCTCTGATATAGTCGGTAACGGCTGGCTTAAATTGCAATTCCATTGGTATTTTGTAGGCCATTTAAATAACTTTTGTTTGTGTTTTGCTTTAGGAATCATATTAACTTGGCTTATTGCTCTTATCAGTCGTCGGCGTTTAGGAGGCGTCACTGGAGACGTCTTGGGAGCTACTGTTGAGTTGAATGAGACGCTTATGTTTTGGAGCGCTGCTTTAGTTGCTTTGCTCTACTGGACCGGACTTTATATCTAAATTTTAGCTAATACACTACCTATAGGTGCGGCTGTCGGACTTCGCGTCCCTACAGCCGCATTTTCACTTAGTTGAAGCGCA
This sequence comes from Candidatus Saccharimonadota bacterium, assembly GCA_004554425.1. Taxonomy (GTDB): domain Bacteria; phylum Vulcanimicrobiota; class Xenobia; order Xenobiales; family Xenobiaceae; genus Bruticola. Next base: position 15,759 of record SFMI01000031.1, read on the forward strand.
TTACTGCTATGTTGCCTTTATGAACCACTATTTGTAAAACTAACTTGTCGTAATAGTAAATACGCACATCTTTACCTACTCCGGCTTCGATACGATCGGCTTTACCCAGCACTTCCGCTATTTTTGCTTCAGAATCGCCGCTTTTGAGTACCGTTTTACCATTAGCTTCCAATTGGCTGCCCACGATAATTTTGGCTAAACCATTTTTAAACAAAATTTGCGGATCGCTCAAATTAGCTGGAGCGCCTGGTTTTTTGCGATAGTTCCAAGAGTTGCCTCTTTTAGCTTTAAAAGTCGGTTGTCCGACCGCTTGTAAAACTTGTTCTTGAGTCATGCCTGGAGAGGCAAGTCTTATGGTGTATTTTGCTCCATTTTGTTTAGCTTGAGCTGCGGTATTGAAGCCACACAATAAACAGCCTATTGATAAAATAAAAAGTATTGCACTTAGACTAATTTTTATCTTTTTCACTATTGGCCACGCTTTCTTAACAAATATTTTTCGTTAACTCGAACTTCTCTTTGCAAGTTGTATTCCTCTAGCCTTTTTTTTGGCAGGGAGAGCAGTCCAAGCAGTTAATTAGAGAGAGATCTTGAGATTAGAGCTGTTTTCTTACAGTCTGTTTTGTTTCAAAAATCAAATAATTTAACTTAACATGAATCGGAGACGTCTAGTAATATTATCTTACGATTAGCCGACGACGCTTCTCTTGATAGGGTATAACTTCTGATGAAATTTAACTTAGTAGCTTCTTGTGCTTTGGGGCTAGAATCTGTAGTAGCTCGCGAATTGAACAACTTAGGTATGGCAGATGTACATGCCGATAAGGAGTCTGAAAAAATTCCCTTGTAGCAATTTTGAAGAACTCTTTTTGGGCGTTAAGTCTATCCCTTGGCCGGAGCTTATGCCAGTCAATGCTGAATTTCCGGTAGATGCTCACACTTACAAATCTTTGCTTACCAGTTTGCCGGCTATCCAGAGGACGGCTAAAAAAGCTATAGTAGAAGTTATGCAAGCTCGCTATCGTCGTACTGTTTTAGATGAGAGTGGAGCCCATTTCCCGGTTAAAATATTTTTGGTTAACGATGAATGTGAAGTCCTTCTAGATACTTCTGGTTCCGGCTTGCATAAACGTGGATATCGTACTTGGAACGCTCCGGCTCCTTTACGTGAAACTTTGGCGGCTGGTTTAGTACAATTGAGCTATTGGAACAAAGATAGAGTTTTGGTCGATCCTTTTTGCGGCTCTGGCACGATTTGTATTGAAGCGGCTATGTTGGGGCTTAATATGGCTCCCGGACTGACTAGGAAATTCGCCGCTGAAGGCTGGTCTTTTGTAGGGGCTCAAGCTTGGCAAAATGCTTTAGAGGAAGCTGAAGATCTTTTTGATCGTCAAACAACTTTACATATTGCCGGTTTTGACAATAACCCCAAAACTTTAAAGTTGGCTAGACTCCACTTGCAACAGTGTGGCTTGGAAGATCGAGGCATCCATTTTCAAGAACGTGATGTAAGAGATTTTTCCACTTCAGCTAAATATGGAGTTGTTATCACTAATCCACCCTACGGCGAAAGACTCTTGGAAATAGAAGAAGCGGAAGATTTGTACGCAGTTTTGGGCAATTTGCGAGCTCAAATGAGCGACTGGTCTTTTTATGTTATTTCTTCTCACCCTGAATTTGAAGCTTGTTTCGGTGCCAAGGCTCAGCGCAAGCGCAAATTATATAATGGTATGATCGCTTGTAACTATTTCCAATATCCTGGCCCCAAACCTAAAAATTAACGTCTTAGTTTAAAAAGTTATACAAAACAAAAGAGCGTTCCGTACTTGTCTATTATCAAGCCTAGGGCGCTCTTTGTTTTATGTTACAACGATTGATTGACAGTGGAGTCTTAACGACAAAAGCTATTGTAACAAACTGCTAAGTACTTTAGCAGCCGGGTCTTGAGGATCTATTTCCAAACAACGGCGCAGCGAAGCTCTAGCTCCGTCGAAGTCGCCAGTTTTGTATTGCATAAGAGCCATGTTGTAACAAGCTTCTCTATGGTTGGGATCAAACTTCAAAGCCAACTTAAATTCGCGGCAAGCTTGATCTAAGAAACTTTCGGTTTCAGACATAGATAGGCCCAAAGTAAAATGGACATCAGCCTGTTTGGGATCGGCTTTAAACTCTTTGGCATCATGTTCTGGTCTGCTAAAAAGTTTTTTCAACCAACGCATAACTGGTGACTTTTCTTCCGGTTCTTCTGACTTTTTAGAAGCGGTACTCTTATCTATTTTTGTACGCACAGAAGATTTTGCAAAACGACGTACCTTAAACTGAGGCTGACTGTCGTATTCCTTGCGCTTGGCTTTATCGTTCAGAACATTGTAAGCTTCGATCAGCTCTTTCATTTTCTGATCGGCTTCATTTTTCATATCAGGATTGGCATCGGGATGATACTTCTTAGAAAGCGCTCTGTAAGCTTTCTTGATCTCTTCCGGCGAAGCGATAGGCGCCACACCTAAAACTACATAATAATCTCGTTTAGCCAACTTATGCCTCTTCTCTATCGCCAGATGCAGCGAAATTAACGTGGTCTTTTGGCTTATAATTGCCAGACAAAACGGGGACAACAGCTTGCTATATTGCTGCTAAAGCAGAAAGGCTACTGTTTTTCTCCGCTGCGGATGACGTCTCAGCCGCATTTGTTGCTTCTTGTAACGAACTGTGAATCGTTGACAGTTCGTGCATATTTGTTAGACGACAAGCCTGCTACGTTTCTGCGCAATACTCTAAAAGCCCTGCCGACAGCTATAAGAGGAACTTAGAGGCAATTAAGAAAAAACAGAAGTAAAACTGACTCCTGTCAGTTGACCTTACCAGCAATAACTTGACAAAAAACTTGTGGGATAACGACTATATGCACAACTTGGAAGAATATTTAGCCTGTCGTACATGGCTAGATGAGCACGAACTAATTACTATTAGCCCTGTACTTGTCAGACGAGAGCCTTTTTCCGAAGCAGATATGGCCTTGCTAGATAAAAATAAAAATTTAGCTGTGGAAACTGATTGCTCACAAGTTGTTTTAGATTGTGCTTCACGCGGAATCTCGCCCAAAAATATTTTTTTTAGCACTAATGGCAATTGGGATAAAGTTGTAGCTAACTTGCAAGGAAAATGTCGCTTTTTATTAAGCACTAAAGAAGATGTGAAACAAGTTGACTCTTTTGTTGAGCCTTATTTGCAAGTAGGCCATTTGGAGACTGTAGCTATCGATCTCAAAATTGACGGGCGAGCTCAGGAAACTTTTTCCGAGGCCAATATTGAAGAATTTTCTGGTTGGATAAGATTTTCACGCTGTCTGGCTGTGCGTAGCATTTTTGTCTCTTGGGAAAGAGCAGATGATCTTGCAATAGCTGCTCGCAGTGCCTTTAGTTTCGATATTAGTAGGTTTTTAAATATTAGGAATTATTTTATCACTAGATTCATTATTAAATAAATATTTCTTAAGCGTATTTTTTAATGCAGCACCATTTACCGGTTTAGATAAATAATCATTAAATCCATAAGATAAATAT
>SFMI01000032.1 GCA_004554425.1 Candidatus Saccharimonadota bacterium
CGGTTTTTACTGTCCGGTTCGATATTACCGTGAAGATCGTTAGTATGTACGATAACGATCTTGCGTCCTTTTTCCAGATCGGCGCTGTTATTTTTTGGAGTTTTGGCATCCGCATTAAAACCAGAGCCAGCGGTCAAGACCATAACGGTCATGCCCATAATCATTGCACGAATTGCCGTACCACGAGTCATATTAGAGAAGAACTCCTTAGTCCTAAAAATAGATGTATCAGAAAGCGACGACCCCAAGAGACCGAAGCAACATCTGTCAAGAGCAAATTTTTCCCCCCAAACGACCAACTCAGTTTCTAAATTATAAGATCGGTTCCTGCCCTTTTATGCAGTTTTTTTTGCAATACTTAGGCAAAAAGATGTTTTAAAGAAGGTTAAGCGTATTAACCAAATAGCTTCCCAACTACAGCTTCCAACACTCCGCCACCAACAGATCTCGCTTTATCAGAGATAGTATAAATATCGACTTTGTCTCCTCTGGGATCACAATCGCCGATTTTTTCTCCCAATCTAACTTCAGTACCATTGCGAATCAGTCCACGCAATTTGCCACTTAACGAGACTTGCACCGGAATATCGTTGACCCAACCTATAACTTCACCTTCAACAACCATTTTTCCAAGCTTTGCTTCAGCTTGAAAAATGCCATTGCAAGGAGCTTTAAGCAGGCGACGCTTACTTTCACCAGCTATAATTCCGGGAATTCCTGTATCTGGAAGTGCACAACCTTGGCAAATAACTTGACCCAAAGTATGACCGCGCATAGTTTCAATTACACAATCGGCATTATTGCCGACACAGAAACCTGGCCCTACTCCAATAACCCAACGACTCGGATGGCGCTGGTCAGCAACTTCTTTTTTCAACATGCGAGCATCGACTAAAAAACGTACTTGCAATTTGTCAAAAATTTTGCCCTCTGGATCGACCACCACTCCTATATAGTGATGTTGTTCTACACCTTGTAACTCAGCTTCGGAGTGAATTAGTCTAGCCTCAACATCTTCAATTTGCACTTTACCTTCCCACACAGCCTCGCCAAAGCAAACACTGCGCCGCACCATACGCGGATTAGCCAATTCACTTATAATAATGGGAAAACCGGCTCTAAACAGACGATGAGCAATACCGCTAGCTAAATCGCCACCACCGCGAATGCCAACTAAAGGGACTTTATAATTTATCATTACCTATATTTCTAGATAGCGGGAGTTTGAAATTTTCCTGACGACAACAGCTGGCATAGGCATCCCAGGTGTCACAATCAGTAAAGATCTCCGGCCCCGTTGTTTCATAAAAAAGACAACGCGAGGAGTATTTTTTTAAAATAGCTCCTCCTCCTCTGTCACCACTTAGTTGCATAAGCTCAGGCCAAAAATCACGGCCAAAAATTACTGGATGGCCCTGTCTGCCTTGCCAAGTAGGAACAATAATAGTGCCTCTTCTTTCTGCTTGAGTAAGATTGTAGTTGGCTTTAATAATATGGTTGATAGTTTCCGCTTTTAATAAAGGTAAATCTGCTAAACAGATAGCTGCACAATCTAAGTCATCTTCTTGTGGAAAGAGATTTTGCAATTTTTCCAAACCTACTCTTAAGGAAGAAGCCATGCCTGAAGCCCAATCGCTATTGATGGCCAAACTGAAACGTTTATTTTTAGCTATATGTTCGGCCTGACAATTATTTTGCCAAAGCCCTTCCCGCAACCAAGGAGAAATTTGTAAAATATCTTCTGCTCGTGATCCGAGCACAAAAATATTCCAAACGGCTTGGCTGGCCAAGCAAGTAAAACAAGCATGTTCCAGCAAATTTTTCTCGTTTTTCCAAGGCAAAAGCTGCTTGGGCTCACACATGCGTGCCGAGCCTCCAGCGCCTAAAAGAATTAAGGCACATCTATTTTTCGACATAATATTTCAGGATATTTTCCGTTCTAAAATATAGACTGCTTCCAAAATAGAACTTTAGGAGGCAGGTAATGAGCGATTTAATATATTTATTGAAATTCTTTTTTGGCAAAGATAACTTTCGTCCCGGTCAGCGCGAAGTTGTAGAGGCCTTGCTTTCCGGACGGGATGTGCTGGCCCTTTGGCCTACTGGAGCAGGTAAGTCTTTAACTTATCAATTGCCAGCACTTATTATGCCTGGATTAACTGTCGTAGTTTCTCCTTTGATAGCCTTAATGGAAGACCAGGTTAGACAATTGCAAAAACGCAATTTGCCGGCAGCTTATCTAAGCAGTTCTCAGTCTATCTCAGAAAAAGTACACATTTTAAGTTTGCTTGAACAAAAAAAGCTCAAAATGTTGTTTGCCGCTCCAGAACGTTTGCTAGAAGATGATTTTCTAATCAGGTTGCAAAAACAAACGACTTCACTTCTAGCTGTAGATGAAGCCCATTGTATAAACCAGTGGGGCCATGATTTTCGCCATAGCTATTTACGCTTAGGTGAAGTTGTCAAAGCCTTGCGACCGCGCTCAATTTTAGCTGTAACAGCCACAGCCGATCTAGAAAGCGCTCAACAAATAAGCTTAAGCTTAGGCTTAGATCGCCCCTTACTTTCGCGCTTATCGTTGGATAGGCCCAATCTTAATTACAAAGTGATCAAAAGCTCCCCTAAGCAGCGCCCTTGGCTGGCCTTGGCTCACTTGCACCATGGCTCAGGGTTGCCCGCCGTAATTTATGTAGCCCGACGCAATCAAGCAGAACAAATAGCCGCTTTTTTCAGCTGCCAACAATTTAGGGCTGCTCCTTACCATGCCGGTTTGTCTACCGAAAATAGACAAAAAATTTTACAAGGTTTTTTAGAAGAAAAATTTGATTTAATAGCCGCTACAATAGCTTTCGGCATGGGTGTAGACAAACCGAATATACGTCAAGTAATTCATATGGCTCCTCCGGTAGCTCCAGAAAGCTACTTCCAAGAGTCGGGGCGGGCCGGACGCGACAGATTACCGGGGCGCTGCTTGCTTATGTGGGCGCCGGAAGACTTTAAGTATTGGCAAAATTGCCTGGAAGATAAATTTCCGCAAATGCAAGAGATCGATCAATTTGTGCGTCTAGCTTCGTCAAAAAATCTAACGATTTCCGAAATGAGACGCACAAATTTTAGGGCTATGAGTTCCGGCGCCTGGACCATGCTAGTTAGGGCCGCTCTAGGATATGAAGCCGATCCTAAAGCTATAAGCGAACTTAGGCTTAAACCTGAGCATTTATTTAATTACTTTGCAGCCTTAAAAGAAGCGGCTCAACGGCGGTTAGATATTATGGAAAATTATTGCCGCACTAAGTTATGCCGCCGCCAAGTCTTGCTGCACAGTTTGGATCAAGCCAGTAAAGATCATTGTGGCAATTGCGACAATTGTCTACATAGACAACGTTTAACCCACAAGTTCAAGCATGACGGAGCGGCTTAAGCGAAAGAGCGGCCCTAAACAAAAACTAAAATTCGCGGTAAACTATTTGGCCTTGCTTATTGGCTGCCTGGCTTAAAATAGTCACTACATTCCAATGCTTACGCACTTGGGCAGCCAACTCGGCCAAAAAATTTGGCTGCGAATTTTCGGCCTGGCTGAAAACGAGCACTTTAGCTTGTGTAGGCAAAAGTGCCAAATAGGCGCAGGCCAAACGCACGAACTGGCCTGCGCCTATCACGGCGCCCGTCTCACAATGCAGAAGCTGGCACATAAGTTCCGGTCTGTGCACTTGCCCCTCTTCTACGCGCTTGCCCAAACCTTGCATACCTATAACAGCTACACCTAAATCAGCCTGAGCATAAAAAACAGGTTCATGAGCAGCGTGGGCCTTTACGGGCAAGCGCTTAGAGCCATCAGCTTCTGCCAACAAATAGTCTAATCCCGGCCAGCAACTTATTTTGTCTAGCTCGTCTGGAGTAAAACCTATCCATTTAGTGTGTTCTGCATTGAGGCGAGCTAGACCACACAGGCGGCCCGTCTCCGCTTGGGCAGCAACTCCGGCAGCCGAAGCAGGCCAACATAGCTCACGCCAATGCATTTCGGCTGCTTCTAAACCGCCTATTTCCGGGCCGCCACACTCTAGAAGCTGGCCGGGATAAAAATGCTGCCGGGCGCCGGGCCAAGCCAAATGGGTACTAGTAGTAAAAATAACTTTGGCTTGGCCGCACTTTTGCTGGGCCAAAAGTTTGGCGTGCTCTAGCATAAAGGTAGTTTTGCCGCCGCTGCCAATAATTTCCCAGCGCTTAAAATTGGCTAAATTCATCGCGAAAATGCCTCCAGAAATTTCTTTTCAAGGGCAGCGGCCAACTGGCGTTGAAGTAAAAGGCCCTTATATTGGCCTTATAAGAACCGGAAAGGTAAAGAAAAAAGTTTTGGCTGCTGACAAATACGCTTACCCAAATATTATACCCGGAGCGGTTTCTTTTATTCCCGTAATTACGGATAAAGAACTTGAACCGGGACAGGATTTGATTTCTATCCTATTAGAAGCAGCTCCTATTCCTTTAGCCCAAGGAGATATTGTAGTTGTTACTCACAAAGCAGTAGCCAAAACCGAAGGCCGATTAGTCAAACTAAGCCAAGTGCAACCTTCACCTTTAGCTCTGGATTACGGAAAACGCTATAATAAAGACGCTAGACTAGTAGAATTGGTGTTGCAAGAAAGTGCCGCCATAGTGCGCATGAGCCGCGGATGCCTAATTGTAAAAACCAAGCAAGGATTCACTTGCGCCAATGCCGGCATCGATTTATCGAATATAGGCCAAGGTTCGGCGACTAATCAAGAGCCGACAGCTTGTCTATTGCCCAAAGATCCGGATCTCTCGGCTCAAGGTTTGTATACAAACTTGCAAGCACAGCTCGGATTTGCTGTGCCAATTGTAATTAGCGATTCCTTCGGCCGACCTTGGCGCGAGGGCATAGTAAATGTAGCGATAGGATGTTGCGGTTTTGATCCTTTTACAGACTATCGCGGCCAAGCTGACAGTGCCGGCCGCACTTTGAAAGTTACGCGTATGGCTAGCGCAGATGCTCTAGCTTCTGGAGCCGAATTGGCTTGCGGCAAACTAAAAAGAGCTCCCTTTGTAATTGTCCGCGGCTTTAACTGGCAACCCAGCACTTTAACAGCTCAAGCCTTGTTGCGGCCGGAAGAGAAGAACTTTTTCCCTTAAGCTTAGATAGATTCAGTCCTTTTCCAAGCTGGAATCAATTCCTCAGAACACATACGCAAAAATTCATTTTGGTTGCGGCCGCAATTGTGAATATACACTTCGTCAAAGCCTAAAGCTGCACTTTCTTGCAACATAACCAAAATGTCGGCAGGACTAGATGTGATAATTACTCGATTATCGAAGTTTTCCGGGCGTACCGTCTTAGCCATTTCGGCTAGTACTTCGGGAAAACGAATATCGCCTTTGGAGAAATTTAAACCACCATTAGGCCATTCTTGCATAGCTGCATTCAGAGCTTTTTCTGTCGTAACATCCCAACTTACGTGCACTTGCAAGCGGGCTATTTTTCTAACTGAGCCGCTGCTTTCTCTAAATTTGCCCATCAATTTTTGCAACTTCTCTCTACTGGCCCATACAGTTAGCCAGGTATTAGCCAGAGAAGCCGCTTTGGCGCACAAATAAGGGCCTGAAGTAGCAATCATAAGCCCTGGAGGCACTTCAGGAAGAGTATACAAACGCAAGCTTTCAGTTTTGAAATATTCGCCTTTAAAACGAACTTCTTGGCCGCTCCATAGCTTCGCGATCAAACTGACAGCCTCTAAGAGTTGTTGCACTCTCTCTTTGGGCTCAGGCCAATAAGAAGCAAAAACATGTTCGTTAAGCGCTTCACCTACCCCCAGCCCCAAAGTGATACGACCAGGACAAAGGCATTCCAACGTGGCTGCTGCCTGAGCCAAAATGACAGGATGACAGCGCCCTCCCGCACAGCTGACTCCAGTAGAAAGGGGCAATTCCGTACATTGGCTCAAAGCTCCCAGCATTGTCCAGGCATGGCTGGCCTGGCCTTGCCACGGCACCCAGGGTTGCAAATGATCTGAGATCATTAAGCCAGCAAATCCAGCCTTTTCAGCCCCTTTAGCTTGCTCAATCAACTGCGCGGGCGCAAATTGTTCAGCACTTAAGCAAAAACCCAACTTCATGGCTACTATACCAAATCTAAATTGGGTTTAGCATCCAGAGTTAAAGGAGAGCGCCAACCTTGAGCGGCCAATTCCCAACCGGCTTTGGCAATCATAACGGCATTGTCAGTACACAAATCAAACTTAGGACAAACAAAAGTTATACCTAAACGCTTAGCTCCTTCAGCCAGCCTTTCACGCAAAGCTTTATTGGCGGCAACACCACCAGCTAAAGCCAAAGACTTAGCTCCACAACGACGCACAGCTCTAAAAGCTTTAGTACTGAGCACATCGACAACAGCTTCTTGGAAAGAGGCACAAATATCAGCGTCACTGCCGCGCTCTTCGGACTGTAAATGGAGCAATACAGCAGTTTTTAAGCCAGAAAACGAAAACTCATATCCTTGGTTAATCATGGGACGGGCAAAAGGGATAGCATTTTTATTCCCTTTGAGAGCCATTTCTTGAATTTTGGGGCCACCAGGATAAGCCATACCTAAAGCTTTGGAGACTTTGTCGAAAGCTTCACCAGCAGCATCGTCCCGCGTAGAGCCGAGCACTTCATAAGAACCGGGCCCGTCAACTTTAACCAACATAGTATGGCCGCCGGAAACCAAAAGACAAATCATGGGTAATTCCAAATTGGAATTTTCCAGAAGAGCAGAAAAGATATGACCTTCCATATGGTTGACACCTATTAAGGGAATATCCAAGCATCCAGCTAAAGTTTTAGCAGCAGCTACTCCCAACAGTACAGCTCCCACCAAACCAGGCCCATAGGTTACAGCCACAGCCTCCAAATCGCTAAACTTGAGATTGACTTTTTCCAGTGCCTCTTCGATCATAGGATTGATAACTTCCATATGAGCGCGACAAGCTACCTCGGGCACTACTCCACCGTATTTAGCATGTAAAGGAATTTGCGTAGAAACTAAATTGGCTAGAATCTCACGTCCATCTTTCAAGATAGCGGCAGAAGTTTCGTCGCAAGAAGACTCTAAACCTAAAATATACTTAGGATAGAACGGATCGCACTTAATATAATTGGCATTGCTGCGATTACTCATTATTTCTACTTAGTCCAATCCTTTCAAATGACAATTCTCGGCCAAGCTTTTTACTTGCTGTAAATAAGCTGGCTCTTGCATGTTGTCAACCCGCATGATAATAGCATCATAACGGTTTTCATAATATTTTTTACGGATTCCCACAGCCTTGAAGCCGAAACGTTTATAGACAGATAAAGCCGGCTCGTTGTTAAAACGAACTTCCAGAGTAGCAGCTTCCACTCCATCTCCAAGCCCTTTGGCAATTAGATTGGCAAAAAGATAGACGCCCAAGCCGTGCCCTTGCCATTGAGGATCAATAGTTACGGTACTGACTTCCAACTCGCCTAACAAATTCCAAGAGCCAGCATAACCAATTAATTTGCCATCGGCCAAAAGCACCAAATAGCGAGCATAGCCACGCTCGATGTCAAAAGCAAAAGACTCTTTAGGCCAAGCTTCTTTTTCACCATAGACTAAAAGTTCTAATTCAGAAGCTTGATCGAGAAAATCTTTAGTAAATTGGCAAATTTCTATTTTGGGAAGAGCCATTTTTTTAGCCTAACTGAACGTCAGCCGAACGTAAATAAACAGGAGCCAGTTCCAAAATGCCCTGAGTGTGACCAGCTTTAAAAGCGCTCTCACCTAAGGAAGCAACCCAAGAACCACGCACTTGAGCATCGACAGCTGGAGAGACTAAGACAGAGCCTTTTTCCTTCAGCACTTCCTGATAGCGCACAGGGCCGCTACCTACAGCTAATTTGCACCCTAAACGAGTCGCTTCCTCGGCCAATTCTTGAGGTGAATAGGCTTTATCGGCACACAAACGGCGTAAAGTACCATCAGATGTATCAAAAAACGAAGCAAATATCTCGCCTCTTCTGGCATCTAAACCGGCCAGAAGGCAAGGACATCCGGGATGAGCTGCAGCCAAAGCTTCTAGAGTGTTAATACCAACTAAAGCACAACCTACAGTTTGAGCAATCGTCCTAGCTGTAACTATACCCAGGCGCAAACCGGTAAAGGATCCGGGGCCTACGGTTACAGCCACGGCACCTACATCTCCAAAGGAAGCGCCAATTTCTTCAAGAGCCCCTTTAATGGAAGGAAAAAGGCGACACAAATGGGATCGAGGGCTAAAACCGCCACGTTCAGCCAAGCAGCGACCATCTTGAACCAAAGCTATGCTGAAACTTTCACCTGAGCAATCAATGCCGATAATTAAAGACTTATTATAATTTATTTTCTTGGGAATCATTTTGCAAAGCCTCAACTATTTTTTGACCACGACCGCCATCAGACTCAAAGACCAATTCTCGTCCGGTAGGGCCTAAATCTGTGCGATAATAAATTTTTAAGCGTAAGCAATCTTTAGGCAACAGCTCTTCTGTACGCTCCGACCACTCTATACAAGCTATACCATCAGTACCGATATATTCTTCAGCACCGATATTAAGCAATTCTTCACTGTTTTCTAAACGGTAAGCATCAAAATGGTAAATGGGAATGCGCCCTTCATAAATATGCATAAGCACAAATGTAGGGCTGGAGACACGCTCAGAAGCTCCCATAGCTCTAGCTAATCCGCGCACAAAAGTAGTTTTGCCAGCTCCCAAATCTCCATAAAAAGCGATCACATCAGCCGGACGCAAAATTTCAGCTAAGCGCTCTCCTACACTTTCAGTTTCAGCGTCATTGTGGGTAATAATTCTAAAATTCGTTTTGCTCATATCTTCTAACTGTCTTTTTTGTTTATTAACTTGACAAGAAAAGAGCTTCTCTCTGCGACTAAACGAAGTGAGAAGCTTTGTATCTATGATCAAGCGAATATATTTCTTCCTTTTGCTGCCAATGGCAAAAGAATATCAGATCTAAGAATGGCTATCACCATATTTTTGACGATAGAGCTGTTCTAAAATATTGGAGCTCTTCTCGGTAGCTCTCTCTTCACGTCCTTGCAACTCTTTGCGCACAGACACTAGTTCATCGCGAACCTGAGCTACAGAGCTATAACGGCGCTCTGGAGCGTACTCCATGCACTTGGCCAAAACGGCTTCCAACCAGTGGTTGGCATTAGGCTTAAGCTTGCGCAACGGAGGCACATTAAAATTAAACTTGGCCATATTGGCTTGGGTTAAGCACCAATACAGAGTGGCACCTAAAGAGTAGATATCGCCGCGCAAGTCACAATCGAAACGATTATATTTTTCCGGAGGTGCAAAACCTGGACTTACCATAGTAAAGGTGCGCGGACTCTTACTGGGAGCAAAATAACGAGCCACACCAAAATCGATAACTTTTAAGTCACCATTGTAAGTGAGCATAACATTGGAAGGCTTTAAGTCACCCAATAAAATAGGATAAGGCTTGCGAGAGTGCAAGTAGCTCAAAACATCGGATAACTTTATGCCCCACTCCAGTACCGTGTCTTGGGTAATACCATCAGACTCAAGTACTTCTTGGTGCATAGTCTTACCAGCGATCCACTCCATAACGATGTAGAAGTACATGCCCTGGTTAAAATAGGCCATAACTTTAGGCAAGCCTGGATGGGACAAAGACATCAAAATTTTTGCTTCGAGCTCAAATTGCACATTGAGGTCTTTAAATTCAACTTGCGAGAATCCCTCAGTGCATATAGCCTTGACAGCCACCAGTGCACCATTAGCCTTATTATCCTTGGCTAAGTAAACCGTGGCAAAATTACCATGGCCTAAATTACTTATAAGTCTGTACCGCCCCTGTAGCTCAGATGCCATAAAACCTCAAAAATGCACTCAAATAGAAATGTCGTATGTCGAATATGCTGTATGTTAAAAAAACAGCCAGCCGACAGAATCCGTGCTTCCTATACAGACAAGTCGCACCGCAAAACGAAGCCTAAATACCTTCTATAAGAATACCTTCTATAAGGAGCGCTCCGCCTGGTGGTATACTGCAAAATAATACCCCTTACCTGCTAGAAAATAAAATCATTTTGGACAATGCTCAATAAAAATAAACTGCAAGAGAGGTAGAAAAAGACAAAATGGCAAAAAATCACCCCCATAAACAGAACTTACAGGACTTATATCTATGAAAATTGCCATTTTATCGGATAGTCACGACAATTTAGACAAATTGCGCCAAGCTGTATGCGTTTGCAAAAAAGCCGGAGTGGAAGCTATTATCCACGCAGGCGATTTTATTTCCCCTTTTAGTTTGACCCCCTTAGAAGAAAGTAAAATACCTGTCCATGCTGTTTTAGGTAACAATGACGGCGAAAGAGACGGCTTGCGGCGCCGCTTTGCCATGATGGGAGCTCACTTTTGGGAAGGACCGGTAACTTTTTTTATCGGCAACACTTGCGTAAACTTGCAACATTTCTCCTATACTGCCAACGAGCTTTCAACTTATATGGCTACTTCCAGTTCTGCGGCCAAACACATACGTCATCAGAACTCTCACAGTGGTCAGACTTTGTCAGCTAAAGATATTTTGCAAACTCAGCCACATGGATTACTCATTTATGGTCATACCCACAAACTTAAAATTGAAAAGCTTAGTAACTGTACTATCGTTAATCCAGGAGAGTGCTGTGGCTGGCTAACTGGTAGAGCAACCATGGTAATTTACGATACTGAATCCCAAAATTGTGAAGTTATAGACTTAAACTGATAATGAGAATTTGAAAATATGCACCGTTACACACCAGATCTTTACTGTCACAATATAGCCGATGTACCTTTTGCCAGTTTAGCGAAAAAAAATATAGTCAATATTTGTTTGGATGTTGATAACACTTTAGCTAAACGCGATTCTTTACTAATCGATTATCAAATCGTTAAAGCCTTAAATAAAGCTCGCCAAAATGGTCACATAAAGAATCTTTGTATTGTCTCCAATATTATTTGGGGACGCTCCAGAGAAGAACGAGTGCGCAAAATTGCCGAGCAATTAGAAATTGAGCATTACTTTGCCGCCAGATTTTGGGAGAGAAAGCCTGGAGCCAAGCCTTTTCTGGAAGCGATGCGCATGATGAATTCTCAGCCTGAGAATACAGCTATTATTGGTGATCAAATTTTTACCGACGTTTTAGGTGGGAAAAGACTTGGACTTTACACGATTCTTGTCCGCCCTTTGGGAGAAGATCACTGGACAACTCGTCTAACCGGGCGACGTCGTCGGGAAATGCACATTCTTAAGCATCTTGGTTTTGAATAACACCAATATCAAGCGCTCAGTTTTTTTTAGCAAGAGGAAGAAAGTTTTGACTTAACGAAACAACCTCCTATCTGGCGTCAGTTATTCGAGGGTTTCTTGAAATCCTGCCAGCAAGGAGGCTTTTCAGTGGATAAACTCAATCTCGGAAATATCTCCGAAAAACTCAACAACCTCATGAACAAAATTCCCGGTTACGCCGGTATGCAAGAGAGAGCAGCCAGACGCGAGAGCGACGCTGTTCATCGCGAATACATGGCTTCCAGGTTGACCAACCTCAAGAGCAGTATGCAATCTGCTCAGGAAGAATTTTTGGGAACCGGCAACTTGTCAGTAATGGAACCCTTCGACAAAGTAGCCAATAAGCTTGATCGTGTAATAGAACGCGTGCGCCACGCCAGTCGAGGCTATACCGGTTTCTTCGATGCCGTCAAGATCAACGAAGCGGAATTGGCTCGCATTTATGACTACGACTTATCTCTTGTCAATATTATCAGCAATGCCGAAGAAGCTTTAATGGCTGTACAGAGCGCTGCCGATGAAGGTGGCGATCCTAAGTTAGCCTTAAGATCACTTACCAATTGCATAACCAACTTCGACAATGCTCTCAATGAGCGCGAACTTATCTTGAAAGGGATTAAAGCTTAAACTATGGCTAGATATTTAGATGTAATTGAATGGCGTCCCAATGATCCTACCGCTTTGGTAGGTAGAGTTCCTGAAGAAGGGCCTGCAGATATTAGAATGGGCGCTCAGCTGATTGTACGCGAGAGCCAAGCAGCCATTTTCTACCGCGATGGCCAAGCCATGGATACTTTCAGAGCTGGCCGTCACACTCTCTCTACAGCCAATATTCCTATTCTTACTGAATTCCTCAGCCGCTTTGCTGGCGGAAACAACGTCTTTGCCGCTGAAGTTTACTTCGTAAACCAGCAGGTTATGACCGATCTCAAGTGGGGCACTCCCAACCCCATCGATCTTAAGGATCCAGACTTAGGTTGGGTTCAATTGCGCGCTTTCGGTACGATGTCTGTACGCATCGAAGATCCGCAACTCTTTGTTAATACTTTAGTCGGCACCCGCTCCAGCTATAGTACCAAAGACTTAAATACAACCCTTAAGGGTAGTATTCGTACTCGCCTTAACGATCTTTTAAGCACTACTTTCAAATCTTATGCCAGCATCCGCAGCAACTTAGACGAGTTAGTAGCCGCCATGAAGATTAAAGTCAAAGACGACTTTGGTAAATATGGCGTTTCTCTGCGCGATTTCTTTATCCAGGATGTTTCCGTACCTGAAGAAATTCAGGCCGCTTTCCGCAAACGTGCCACTATGGGTGCTTTGGGAGTACAAAACTACATGCAGCTCAAGGCAGCAGATGCTTTGGGCGACATGGCCAACAACCAAGGCATGGTCGGTGGCGGTATGGGCGCCGGTATGGGCATGGGTATGGGCATGATGATGCCCCAAATGATGCAACAGGCTATGCAAAGCGGCATGCAAGCCAATATCCAGCAGCCTCAACAAGCCGCTGCTCCCCAACAAGCAGCCACTATTCCTTGTCCCAATTGCCAACAGCCGGTAGCCGTCGGTGGTAAGTTCTGTCCTAATTGCGGAACAAAAATGCTGCCTCCTGGCACAGTCCCCTGCCCCAGCTGTCAGGCTCCAGTTCCCAGTGGCAGCAAGTTCTGCCCTGAATGTGGCACTAAGGTGGCTCCTGATAAGAAAGTTTGCTCTTCTTGTGGCGCCGAGTTGCCTCCCGGCACTAAGTTCTGTCCCGGATGTGGAGCTAAACAAGCCTAATTTATCCCTATTAGCATTATAATCTGTTAGAAATAAACCTTGTATCATTTTTTAATCTTAAAAATAGATACAGGGTTTTCTTTTATTCTTTGGAAGTTAAAGCAAAACTTTTAAGGGCAGAAATTACATATGGAAAATCAAAATCGAGAATTACTCTTTTTAGAGCAACAGAAAACGCAAAGCGCTATAGAAGCCTTATCTCAAAGCAAACTTGGGGGCACTGAAGAATTTAAGCTTATCAAAAAATTACGTCAAGATTTTACTTCCGAAGAAACTTCCTGGCTGTTAAACCAAGTGAAATTGCGTCAAAAAGCTTTACGCAAATTCCCTTCTACTATGGTTGAAAAGATGTATTTTGAAGAGAAGGCCCTAGAGCAAGCTACAGCTTGGCCTTTGGCTTTACATAGAGCCCAAAAGTTGCAAGCGATCGCGCCGGAAGGCCCAATTTTAGATCTTGGTTGTGGTATGGGATGCGATGCTTTAGCTATAGCTCATTACCGTCCAGTTATAGCTATAGATTTAGAACAAAGTAGATTGGATATTTTACAAGCTAACGCTAAAAATTTAGCCTTACCTTACCATGTTCAAACTTTGCAACTTGACTACATCAAGAACAAATTGCCTCAAGCCTCGGCTGCTTTTAGCGATCCGGCTCGCCGCATAGACAGTAAGCGCATTTACAAAGTGGAAGAGACTTTTCCGCCCTTAAAAAAAGTTGTTGGATTAGCCAGATTTTTAAATATTCCCACAGCTATAAAGTTAGCTCCTAGTTTCGATAAAACTTTACTTGAAGATTTACCAGGCGCTTCTTTAGAATTTGTCGGTCTGAATAAACAATGTCGCGAAGCGGTATTGTGGCTCAATTGTTTTGCTGAGCCTTCTTTGCAAGCCTCTATCTACTTAAAAGATGGAACTTGGCACCAAGAAAGCCTGCCTTTAGGCCAAGATAGTACTGTTGCCGTAGGCGATTTACACGAAGGCCAATACCTTTATGAAATTGAGCCTGTTCTCTTGCGAGCTGGCCTTTTACATAAATATGCCGATAAGCTCCAAGCCCACTTATTTGATGAACAAACTAGTTGGCTCATTAGCGACAATTTAGTTGAAGAGCCTTTAGCTGATGCCTTTTTAATTAGCGAAATTCACAAGTTTTCCTTAAAAACTTTGCAAAAACGCATAAAAGATCTCAATATTGGCATTTTAGAAATTAAAAAACGTAATTCAGCTATAGAGCCGGAAATTATTAGACAAAAAATAAAAACTTGCCCTACAAAAAATGAACTTACAGTTTTTGTAACCAGGCAAAATGGGCAACCTCTCTTTATGCTAGGTCAAAGGATTAGTAATTCGTGAACTTTCAGTATTTATTGTCTACAGCTCTGCTATTGACCTTAGGTCAGGTTTGCTTATTGGGAGTAGGCTGCTCTTGCTATCCGCAAAAATCGGCTCAACCTACCAAGCCAAGTTGCGCTCCTACTCCCTTTAAGTCTCAAAACCAAGAAGAGCGTACCAATGAGCGCTTAAAAGGTCTCAGTCAGCGTGATCAGAAAATTTCGCAAGCGGAAAGACATTTTATAGAATATTTCACAGCTAACCAAGAGCAACAAGGACAAATGCGCCAGCAAATTTTAACTGACGCAGAGTTTGTTCAACGATTGGGAAAAGATTGTCCAGGCCATCTTCCCTACTTGGCTGCTTATTTACAATATCTATATCAAGCAAGGCCGAAACCGAGTTATAGTGATCCTTGGCAACAGGCAGCTTATGATTATATAATTTCTCGCCCCAACCTGGCTAACGAATTAAATATCTGTCAACAATACCGCACCGGCTCAAGTCGCGAATTTTCGGCTGTCAATCATATCGAAGTTGGCATGTTAAGCCAAGATCGTGCCAATTTTTTATGTGATCTAGTTGCTAAAGCCGAGCTTCTCACCAATTTAGAAGGCAAAACAGTAGCCGACATCGGCGGTGGAGTCGGTATTTTATTATCTAAATTGGCCCCTTATGTTAATCTTCAAAGTGGAGGCCATTTAATTTGTATAGATATTGAGCCCAAATTGGCAGAATTGAGCCGTTTTATCGGTAACTACGATCCTGTTTTTAATAAGATAGATTATCGATTGGCTGAACCGAATAAATCACTAATTCCCCTAAAAAATAACGAAGTAGATCTAATTTGTCTTTTTGATGTCCATAATATTTACGATAAATTCAGTCCATATAATGAAGAACAGCGTTGCCTAAATGGCCAGAAATATTTGACTAATTTGAAAATATCACTTAAAAATAACGGTTCAATATTAGTTTACGACAGTGCAGAACTTATGGCTCCTGCCAAAACTATAGAAAGCATTACCCAAAATGCTGGATTTACAGTAAAAAATTTGCCTATCAAAGAAGCTAACGGCCATTATTTATTGCACCTGACTAAACACTAAGCGAATATTTTATAATCAGTTGCGAGAGCAAAGTTTAAGTGTTAAAAGTCTCTGCTTCTCAGGTTTGTTGGCTGCGTTTACACCTATAGCAAGCTCCAGACGTAGAAAAGCCTTACGCTTTGCTATAGGCTAAAATCACATAGCTAATGAGCTGGCCGAACACCAATTAGCGTTTCTAGAATTGAAAACTACGCACATTTATGCTATGCAAAATTTATAGCCTAATTGTTTAGTTCGTTATATCCCTCCTCGAAAGATCGCTGACGCGATAAAGTTTTCTCCGGTGGCTATAACGAACGTTTTAGCGGCTATAAATTTCATTTATGTCAGCCACTTTTGCACGCAGCGCTTTTGCGTTATACACGTACTAGCGTAGTTTTAAACCAACAGGCGGAAGCAATGGCGAATGGAAGGCGAAGAACATTGGCCGCTAGGCCAGTTCAAGCCTGGAAGAGCCGCTGCTGGAGCCAGCCAACATGAACATGAGCCCGCAGCCATAACTTATAGCGAAATTTTTTCGCCATATCGGTAGCGCAGGCCTCTGGCCACTTCGTGGCCAGTCAGCCGGAGCGTAGATATGGCAAAAAATAAAGCTAACACTACATAGCTAATGGGCGGGCCGAACACTAATTAGCGTTTCTACAATGAAAAACTACGCAACAAACGAGTAAGCGAGTGCAGTCTTCATGCGCTTAGCATTTTGCGCTATGCATGTTAGCGCTAAATTTATAGCCTCGTTGCTTAGTTCGTTATATCCCTCCTCGAAAGATCACTAACGCGATAAAGTTTTCTCCGGTGGCTATAACGAACATTTTGGCGGCTATAAATTTCATTTACGCAGACGCAATTTTTCGTGAGCTTATAGTGCAGCTGGCAAAAAGGCAAAAAAAACGCCCTGCCTTGCGACAGAACGTCTTTTTCTTTTGAAAATATTTTGAACAGCAACTTCTAAATCAAGCTTATCATCGTGTAAGCGATCGAC